>CALFOL010000713.1 GCA_937919915.1 uncultured Planctomycetaceae bacterium | reverse complement strand
AATATTCATGCGATCGCGGCTGCGATTGAAGAACAGAAACAGATGCCCTGACATCGGATCCTGCCTGAAAATCTGCTGTGCCTGTCCCATGAGACTGTCGAAGCTGTAGCACATGTTTGTCGGCGTTGTGCATAGCAGAATGCGAATGTCTGAGAAGTCATTCATCCGTTCACCGCCTTCCATGGCCGCAGAGCACCAACTGCTCGAATGACTTCGATGAGCACAGCCTGTCCCACGCCGAGTGGTAGTTTTAGTTTTGCTCCGTTGGGAAGTTCGACTTCGACGGGCGCTGCCTTGATGGTGATCGGCAGGAAGTGGCCGCCACCGGATTCGGCCTGTTCGCGATCCGCCTGTTCTTCGAGCATCGATTCGGGGATACCGTCCCTGAGCGCCCTGGCCCAGCGATGGAACGTCGATCTTGAGATGTCTTCCTGAAGACAGAAGACATCGATGCTCAATCCACTGTCCTGCTGACTTTTCAGCCGTTCCTGCCACTCCAGATATTCATCCAGTCCAAATGCCGGTCGCCCCATCAGATGCCTCCACCAGAGATTCGAGTTGAAAATTTCCAGCCTACGCAACCTGGCAAGTATGGTTTCGTCGAACGCTTACAGAACTCATGAGCGGTGACACACACCAAGAAACGACCGATTAATGCGACAACATGAGTTCCTGTTTCGGTCAGATCGACCGAACTCAGTTTCTTATATTCGACCTCAGGACACCTCAAACCGCCGCTGTCGTCAACTTGATGGCGTTCCAACAAGGTTTCCGCCCGCTCCGAAGTCGTGCCGTAAGTGACTCATGTCTAACCGTCCTGAGTGAAGAAGAAGATCCGTTGCAACTCAGGACACGCCCTCCTGAGTGGTTTGGGATTGGAGCCGTTTCATGCTGACGCAACGATCACGTTCGATTTCATTGGATTTCTAGCTGTATTCTGATTGACTGCGCCACTGGATCAAGTATCGCGGATTTGGCGAATCAAAACGATGTCGCGTCGGCGTGTGGCACAGACGCAAGCAATACAAATTCGGTTTCCCGCGTCAGTCGTGACCACTGACGCAGTTGAGGAGGATCCGCTTGCCGAGCCGGTCGATGTCGATCGACGCGTGTATCCCGGGCCTGCCGTCGCGATCCAAATTGATTTGACTTCCCACGACGGAACTGAATTTAGGTCGCGGAGTCAATTCCGAGATTCACATAGAATGATGCTGCGAGAAAGTCCGGAGTGAATCCCGATCTTGCGGGCTCGGCGGTTGTGGCATCAGTTTCGCCAAAACCTGACTGCCGCACATGACGCCGCCAGCGATCACGGGGAGATCGCTCTGGTTCAGTGGTCGCCGCGAGCGGCTGTGGCGCGCTGAAAATGCAAAACTAACCACGTGCAAGGGCCGGGGCATTGAGCTTCACGCCAAAACATGTCGAGATACGAGTTCCAGTTCCAACAATTCTGGAAAAACCTTGTCCATATTCTCTGCTCACGGGAGTGACATGTTAATGGACGATCAATCTCCCGAAATACAGGCCTTATCAAAAGACGACCAGCGTTACGAAGCGTTCGTGCGCCTGCTGCTGGAGCATGAACCACACGTTCGTGCATTTCTGCGAGGCTTGTTGCCGACGTGGCAGGATGTTGAAGAGGTCACGCAGGAAGCGAGTCTCATAGCGTGGCGGAAGTTTGGCGACTTTGAAGACGGCACGTCCTTCGGCGGCTGGATGCTGACAATCGCTCGCTTTGAGGCGTTGAAGTATCGCCGCCGTGTGGCTCGAACGCCGTTGGTGTTTGCGGACGATGTCTGGGAAATGCTGGTTGATGAAGCGACAACAGATACTCAGGACATGCAGCGACAGTATCTGGAAGTATGTCTGGAAAAAATGAATGAAGAAAAGCGTGACTTGCTGCTGCGAGTTCATGAATCAGGTGTGGTCATGAAAGACGTCGCCCGGCAATCAGGGAAAAGTGAGCAGGCGTTTTACAAAGTCATCCAGCGTTTACGAGCGATTCTGTTTGATTGTGTGGCTCAGGCAATGACTGCGGAGGGAATATAGTGTCCAACGCGAATCTTGAGAATCTCATCTCAGCCTGGCTGGATGGTCGAATCACTGCGGCGGAGTCAGAAAAACTCCAGCAGCAATTGCGGCAGTCTTCAGAGGCCAGAGCAGCTTTCAGAAAGCTCACACAATTCGATGCCGCGCTTCGTGAAATCGCCGATGGTCGAAGTTCGCTCTCTGAACCTGACGCTATGATCGCTCAACGACTAACGGCCAATCCAAAATCAGCATTTGTCCGAACACTGCTGTCGGCGGTCCTGGTTGCGGCTATTGCTTTGATGGTCGGCATATACATGTCGCGACCCGCTGTTGACCTTCCAATTGCGAGGATCACCGGGCTGAGCGGATCGCTGCAATGGATCGGGGATGGCGGTCACATCGTACGGGATTTGAACGTGGGAACCGAACTCTCGGGGGGAACGATCGAAGGCATGGTCCCTAACTCATGGTTCGAGTTGACGTTTCGTGATGGGTCCACGGTTGCGATTTCCGGAAACGCGATCCTGACGTTTTCGGACCAGAAACAGAAGATCCTGTATCTGAACAAGGGGACGCTATCGTGCAGCGTGAAACCGCAGCCCTCAGGTAAACCGATGCTTATTCATACAAACGTCGCGAGTCTGGAGGTTCTGGGAACGCAGTTCGAATTGGAGGCAGGCCTTTCTTCGACCGTGCTGAACGTCAGCGAAGGAAATGTCCGAGTGAAACGACTGAGTGACGGCCGTGTGATTGATGTGCCGGCGAAGCACCGAGTGATCGCTGCTGCTGATCACGTGCTGACATCATTGCCAACTCCAGCTGCGGTGAATCAATGGAAAAGTCAATTGCAAAGCGGACCTGCAGGCACTTTTGGCACATGGGTGGCACCGACTGATCAGCGAGCAGCCAGACTAAAGGCGATCCCGTTTGTACCCTCTGAGAACCCTTCGGTGACGCTTTCAATGGTGGGACAAGGTGTGTCTCGAACGGACGGCTCGCCGGTCGTTCTGCGACCGGATTCGAGGATCATTCTTCGTGGACGAGTTAAGTTGCCGACTCAGATTTACTTTGGCATCAATATGACTCATTCAAATGGTGAGTTCGCCGGAAAATTTCGAGCCGATAAAAAGATCGCAATGCTCAGCGATAAGAATGAGTTCGAGGTAAAGTTTGATCTGAGCGAGTTTGCACTTGATCCATGTGTTCGTGAGCGGAAACACGAACTTGCTCATGCGCCTGAGGGGTTGCTTGTGACGGGAGTCTGGTGTTTCACAGTGAATAATAATGATGATGATCAGGACAACACCGCAAACACAGCTGGGCTTGAGGTCACAGAAGTTGAGATCGTTTCTTCTTCCGGTGAATCAGAGCTTCATGTTGCCCGCTATTTCGAAACGGATCTCAACAATCGCACCGAAGCCATTGTCGCCAAACGGTGGCAACTGGTAAGTCTCTGAATATCGCCCGCCCCTCATTCTCCCGCCTAAGGAAAAACTCATGAGATCGTCACGACGCGGATTTACGCTGATCGAACTACTTGTGGTGATCGCAATCATCGCCATCCTGATCGCACTTCTGCTGCCCGCCGTGCAACAGGCTCGTGAGGCGGCTCGACGGACGCAGTGCAAGAGCAATCTTAAGCAGATCGGGATTGCGCTGCATAACTATCATGACACCAGTGGCTGCTTTCCTCCGTTCTTTATTCACCGCACGGGAAATGCCACACGCATTGCCGATGCGGACAAAGGAGCGAACTGGCTCGTGTTTCTGCTGCCTCAGCTGGAACAGTCCAATCTGTACAACCAATGGAATTTCAACATTCCCGCCAACCAAAACCCGGGACGGTCTGAGGAAGTCGCAGTGTTCAAGTGCCCGACTGATCCACAAAGTGATGGAGCTCACTGCAGTTATGCTGGAGGCGGTTGGGCTCGTGGAAATTACGGGATGAACGTGTCGCCTTGCCAACATGGAGTCGGAGACAGCGGAGGTCTCGGCGCTGTCAATCATGTTGTTCGTATGCGTGACATCACAGACGGAACATCCAACACTGTGGCCGTTGACGAACTGCGTGGTGGGTTGAACGAACGCGATCTGCGAGGAAGCTGGGCGATGCCGGGGCTTGGTGCCGGCACAGCCGCGATGTTCAACGACGCGAGTGCTCCCAACAGCAAAGAACCTCAATCGGACGATATGGAGAACTGCGCCGTCGCCGGACTGTTGGGCGTCCCTCCCATGGGCTGCTTCGACAGCACGTCAACCGGACAAATGACGGCTCGCAGTCTGCATACCGG
The DNA here is from genome assembly GCA_937919915.1 of uncultured Planctomycetaceae bacterium. Lineage (GTDB taxonomy): Bacteria > Planctomycetota > Planctomycetia > Planctomycetales > Planctomycetaceae > Fuerstiella. The sequence continues at coordinate 15,987 of CALFOL010000713.1, read as the reverse complement.
CGGCATTCAGGCTCTGCTGGCCGATGGCTCGGTAAGATTCATCAGCGAGAACATCGATTTTTCGAAAAATCCCAACGGCTGCGGACCAGTCGCCCAGCGCGGCGTGTGGCAAAAGATTCATACGCGAAACGGCGGGGAGGTCGTCGGTGAATTCTAGAGTGACCAGATGGTCGTTGACATCCTCAACGACCATATCAACCACCGCGTTTGCCGTCCTCCTCATCATCATGATCTCCGGTTGCGGATCGAGTCTGCCGGATGCTTCAGCAGTCCGCAAGCAAATGACGGCCGAACAGCTTGCGGTTGCTGAACCGGTCGTGAACAGCATCGGGATGACTCTGGTGCCGATTCCCGCTGGCGAATTTTCCATGGGCACAGCGGCCCCGACAGATACGAAAGCGAAGGGGGGAAAGAAAGCCGAACTTCCACCGGGAGCTAAAGCTGAACAGCCACAGCACAAGGCGAGTATTACGAAGCCGTTCTTCATCAGTATCTGCGAAGTCACTCAGGGACAGTACGAACAGGTGCTGCGTGAAGCTCCGTGGAAAGGGCAACCGCTGACAATCGAGGGCAAGAACATTGCAGCGTCGTATGTCTCCTGGGACAAGGCGGTCGAGTTCTGTAAGAAGTTGAGCGAGCTGGAGAACGTCAGGTACCGCCTGCCAACGGAAGCGGAGTGGGAATTTGCTTGTCGAGCCGGAACGACTTCGGCGTTCAGTTTGGACGACGGCGGCAAGCTGACCGACTATGCGTGGTTTGATCAGAACGCCTACAAAGACGGAGAACAATACGCTCATGCAGCGGGACAGAAGAAACCCAATGCATTCGGTTTGTACGACATGCACGGCAACGTCTGGGAATGGTGCTCGGACTGGTACGGTTCCTATGCAGACAGGATTGCAAAGAACAAAAACAGTGCCCTGGTCGATCCCACTGGGCCAACCAAAGGATGGCAACATGCCTGGCGAGGCGGCGGTTTCGCCGAGAATCCTTCTAACCTCCGTTCCGCCTGTCGCAACAGTTACGGACGAGTCGACTACCGGCCGGAATTCATGGCGGGGTTTCGAGTTGTCAAAGAAGTGGATTCTGTGAAATGAGTACATCGCGTCTTGCTATCCTGGTTGCGATTTTGTCATGCGTATCGATGGAGCAAGCAGAATCGGGTCGGCCCAATGTTGTGATCTTGCTGGCGGACGACCTGGGCTCGAAGGACATCGGCTGCGATGGCGGACCGGTGAAGACGCCAACGCTGGACAAGTTACCCTGGATGACTCAGAAACAGGGCAGCTCTACGACATGAAAAAGGATCCCGGTCAGAGGATGAACGTCATCGCAGAGTATCCCGAAAGAGCCGCACAACTGAAGGCGTTATTGAGTCAAATCCGCGAGCAGGGATACAGCGAGCCAAGACTGAAATGACCAGAGAGATATGGATTGAAAGGCAACTCGCTATGAATAGAACGTTCGACATCCTGTGGCTCTTCTCCCTGATACTTCTGGTGTCGGCATCCTTCGCTGACGCTCAGGAAAAGCCCAACGTCGTCACCCTCCTCGTCGACGACCTCGGCTACCGCGACCTCGGCTGTTACGGTGGCCCGGTGAAGACCCCCGTCCTCGATGGCCTGGCCGCGGGGGGCGTGCGTTTCACCGACTTCCACTCCGGAGCCCCGACCTGTTCCCCCTCGCGAGCCACCTTCCTCACCGGCCGCCACCATTATCGCACCGGCGTCTACTCCGTCATCAGTGAGCCGATTCACCGGATGCATCTGCTTCCGAGCGAGATTACCCTCGCCGAAGTCCTCCAGGACGAGGGCTACGCCACCGCTCACTTCGGAAAATGGCACCTCGGCATGCCCACCAACAATCGGAAGAACCCCACCCCCGCCGACCATGGCTTCGACTACTGGTTCGGCCTCGTCAACGGCGCGGGCCCCAGCCACAAAGACCCCACAAACTTCCTACGCAACGGCAAACGCGTTGGGCCAATGAAAGGATATTCCTGCCAGATTGTTGTCGATGAGGCCCTTGCCTGGCTCGACGAGAAACGCGACACCGATGCCCCTTTTTTCCTCAACCTTTGGTTCACCGAACCCCACGCCGTCATCGCGGCCCCCGATGAGATCGTCTCCCAGTACGGTGCCCTCGACGATCAAGCCGCCATCTACAACGGCACCATCGACAACACAGACCGGGCCATCGGACGACTCGTCGCAAAGCTCGAAAAACTCGGCGAGCTCGACAACACCATCATCATCTATTCGTCCGACAACGGCAGCTATCTCCGCGATCGCAACGGAGAGCTGCGCGGAAGTAAGGGCTCCCTCTTCGAAGGCGGCCACCGCGTCCCGGGAATCTTCTACTGGAAAGGCAAGATCCCCGGCGGCCTCGTCGAGGACGAGCCCGCTGGAGCTGTCGACCTCCTTCCCTCGATCTGCGGCCTGATAGGAATCGCCCCCCCTGGCGTTCATCTCGACGGTTCCGACCTCGCGCCCCTGCTGACCCGCACGCGGACCTTCGAAAGGCATCAGCCTCTCTTCTGGATGAGCGATTCCACCATGGTTCTTCGAATGGGGGACTACACTCTCTCGGCCCCTGGCACGACGAAACTCCCCTTCGACCATGCGAAGGCGAACCTTTTGATGCAGCAGACAAAAATGGCCCTTGGGGACGACCTCGAAAACGAACTGGGCGAATTGGATCTTCGATCTCGAATGTTCAACGGCAAATTCGCTAATCCCGAGGCCAATCGACTGCAGAAACAATTTCGGGACATGTTCTACTTCAACGAAGCCTGGATCCCTCTCATGAAGAAAGGAGGCATCGAGCGGGTTCAACTCTACGATCTCGCAAGCGACCTGAGCCAGGAGCGAGACATCGCGGCCAAAAAGCCCGAACTCGTCGCACAAATGAAAAAGAAGGCCAACGCCATTTACCAAAGCGTCATGGCCGATGCGCCAGACTGGGGACAGAAGCCTTTAGAGACCACGCCGAGCAATTCTTCCTCACCCGGGCTCTCGCCGGAAGACAGGAAGTTGGCTGACCTGTTGACGCGGATTGACCTGACAGAGCTTCCGGACGGATACGACGTCAGGAACCATCAACCGTGGGTCGACCGACGAATGGAAACACTCAAGCCGGAGCAGCGCGGCCGCATTGGCAGACTGTGGAAAGAGAAGCGACGTTTACAACCGAAGATGAAAAACGCCGGCATGTCGTTCGTCCGGATTCTCGAATACGTGGCTCGCGGTGAGAAACTGACTGCGAACTCGGCGCCCAGACCTGCAGCTCCGTTGCCACAAAGGAAGAGCGAGCCAATCGTCTCAGACGTCGATCCCAAGGGAATTCACTGGCACCAGTGGCGAGGTCCGGAAGGGAACGGAGTCAGCCGGAACGCAAAGCCGCCTGTTGAATGGAGCGAAGATAAGAACATCAAGTGGAAGGTCTCGATCAAAGGGAAAGGCAATGCCTCGCCGATCGTCTGGGGCGACAAGGTTTTTTTGCTGACGGCGGTCAACACAGAACGCGTCGATTCGTCGTTGCCCAAACCGGAAGATCAGCCGAAACGCGTCTTCGGCATCACGCATCCCAATACGTTCTATAAGTTCGAGGTCCTGTGCCTGGACCGGGACACCGGCAAAGAACTCTGGCGTCAGACAGCCAGCGAACACGTGCCGCACGAAGGTACGCATCATGATGCCGACTTTGCGTCCGCTTCACCAACGACCGATGGCGAGCGTCTCTATTGCTGGTTCGGCTCCGCTGGCATGTATTGCTATGACTTCGACGGAAAGAAACTGTGGGAACGTGATCTTGGTAAGGCCTATGTTGGAGCCAGTCTGGGCGAGGGCTGTTCGCCGGTCGTCCACGATGGGCGCGTGGTGATTGTGCGCGACCACGCTCGGCAATCGACGATCGAGGTGCTCGATGCCGGGACCGGCGGCACACTGTGGAAGAAAGAACGGGACGAGCCGAATGCGTGGGCCACACCTCGCGTCATCGAGCACAGCGGCAGGACACAGGTCATCACGGCCGCGTCCAAAATGGTTCGCAGCTATGACCTCACATCAGGTGACATCATCTGGCAGTGCAGCGGCCTGACGGGCAATGTTACTCCGTGCCCGGTTGTGGAAGGCGACGTCGTCTACTGCATGAGCGGTTACGAAGGCTACTCGCTGCTCGCTTTGCCGCTGGATGCCCGGGGCGACATTTCAGGCTCGGACAGAATTATCTGGTCAAAAAACAAGGGCACTCCCTACGTGCCTTCGCCGGTGCTGTATGACGGGCTGCTGTACTTTACGCAGTCGAATCAGGGCATCCTGACCGCAGTCGATTCCGAGTCCGGTGACACCGTGATCGAACGGTCGCGTCTGCCGGGCATCTCGAACATTTATTCGTCGCCGGTTGGCGCTGATGGCCGTGTCTATCTTACGGGGCGAAACGGGACGACGCTTGTCATTAAACGCTCTGGTGAGCTTGAAGTTCTGGCCACGAATAAACTCGACGACGAGCTCAACACTTCCCCGGCCATTGTCGGAAGTCAACTTTTCCTGCGCGGACGCAAGTCGCTTTATTGCATTCAGGATATTGTTGCTGGCAATGCGTCGAACGCAGGGGAGCCAGGTATCGAAGAGAAGACGCGGATTCACCGTCTCACCACAACAAGACGGTCTGCGTTTGATGCATTCTCTTATGTGAATCGTCTGCCGGACAAACCGTACGACGAAGAAACGCCGGACGACTTCGCCGGTCGCATTTTCGGCCGTCTCGCGAATCAGGAAGGCCGAATCCTGCTCAAAGCTCCGCCCGGCATGGACCAACAGGCGTACTCGGGATTCAAGACGTTTCTTAACTACGAAGGTACGACCAGCGTCGGCAACTGTGCTGGCTGCCACACCTTACCCGGTTTCACGGACGGCCGGTCTCACGTTGTCGCGAAGGGTGAAACGGCAAAGCCCACGCCGTCGCTGCGCAACCTTGGCAAGCGCCGCGTCGATTTACAAGAGGCACTGAGGGTGAAGCTCGAAGCGTCGCGTCTGAAGAAGTCCGGCGAGGCTGATGAAATCAGTGACAAGTATTCTGCGATGCATTTGAGCGAACAGGACATCGCGCAATTGATCGCGTTTCTAAAGCTGCTCGATGATGTCTTTGAGGAGCGTTTTCGAGAACTGATTGTTAAGGCCACGGTGCTTGATACCTCAGCAGACATTGAGTGATGGCTTGCGGAAAATGTTTTGAGTCCACGATCCAATCGATTCCGTGGTTCTTATAGAAGTAGCAAAACCGGCCCTTCGGGAGAACAGACTAATGAAGAACTTGATATCGTTTCTGGCCGTCGCTGCGGCACTGATCACCGGGTCGGCCCGAGCAGAATCCATTCGTGGTACGGTCACCGATGCATCCGGAAAGCCGCTCGAAGGCGTCATGGTGTCGGCAATTGACGATGAGCACCGAAAATGGACCTCCGTGTTCACACGGGAAGATGGTTCCTTCGAGATCTCGGGATTGCGGAACGTCAACCACAGCATTCGCACTCGCTTGATGGGACTCGCGGATGAGTGGAGCAGTAGAGTTGCCGCAGGCACCCACGACATGGTGATTCACACTCGCCCTGCTGTCGGCGAGGAACTGGAGCTTCAGCGCCCGGCCAGCAGTGCGTTCAGCATGCTTGCCTTCGACGATCCTCGCGACAAGCTGAATTTCAAAATGATGTGCGCCTACTGTCACCAGATCGGGACGCTCGGGTTTCGCACGCCTGAAAAGCCGGTCGATTGGGAAACGATGTTGCGGCGGATGGATGGGTTTGGCGGCCTGTATCCGCATACTCAGGAGACCATCATTGGACGCCTGATGAACACCTACAAAGATGATGCGGTAGATAACTGGCCCACGTTTGTTCCGCCGCCGGCCCCGACGGGCATGGCAACCGCAGCCACAATCACGATGTGGGAGATGGACGAACCACTGAGGGGCTCCTTCCACGATCTGGAAATCGGACGAGATGGAAAGGTCTATGCGGTCAACATCAGTGAGCATCGCATGATTGCGCTGGATCCCATCTCAGGCACACAGACAGCAATTGAGTTCCCGCAGCGATCCTACGCACCGCACTCCATCGAAACAGCCAACGATGGCAGCCTGTGGACGACGATGTGCGCCAGCGGCCAGATGGCTCGTTACGACATCGAGACAGGAGAGTTTATCGTTGTCAGCAGCGCGGAAGCACCAAAGAAACGCGGTGACTACCCCCACACCTTGCGCATCAATCCGAAAGATCCCGAGGGTTTGATTTGGTATACAGACGCCGGATCCAACTCCTGTTACTCGCTGCATCCGACAACGCATTTCGTCAAAGAATACAAGCTGTTGAGTGCCGGGCAGGCGATTGGCGCGGGCCGTGGTGAGTCGCGTGGGATTACGCCCTACGGTTTAGACTACTCGCCGGTCGATGGCATGATCTGGTATTCCAAGCTGAACGGAAATCGCATCGGCCGCATCGATCCCACGAAGGACGATGGTGACATCAAGGAATGGAATCCTCCATTCCGTGGACCGCGGCGTTTGCATGTGGCGCCCGATGGAATGGTGTGGGTGCCGGGCTTCGGTTCCGGCGTCTTCGGCAAGTTCGACCCGAACACTGAATACTGGACGGTCTACGAACTGCCCGACGCCGAAAACCAGATTCCGTACGCACTGAACGTCGACAAGGAAGGCATCGTTTGGATCTGCGGCACCGGCAACGACACTATCAACCGCTTCGATCCTGTGACGGAAACATTGGTCGAATTTCGATTACCAACACGAGTCTCCTACACACGCGAGATCGAATTCGATGACGACGGCAACGTGTGGGCAAGTACATCCGGGCCTGCCCGGCACATGGAACGCGGCGTTGGTGCAGTTATCCGAATCTCACTGCCGGAGATGCTGCCGACAACCGGCGGTATCAAACTTGTTCCCAAAACCTACGCAGGAGACCACGACATCGGCAACCTTGCCACCGCTCCGGAAACGAAGAAGCCGGTGAAACCCGATAACGCTGCTCTGTTCGCAGAAATCGACAAGGCGGAAATGCCGTCCGCGTATGTTCAGCGGGAGCATCAAAAGTATGTCGACGCGCGAATCGCAGGCATGCCTCCGCAAAGTCGACCGCGCGTCGGCCAGCTTTGGAATGAATTCCGTCAGGCAAATCCGGATCGAAGCCGCGACGGCGCGATGTTCATTCGGATTCTGGAACACATCGCCACCAACGAGGCCACACCAAATCGGCGTTTCATCGAAAAATGGCAGTTCCACAACTTCGGTTCGGCGGCGGATCAACTGGACGGCCGATCGCTGGATAGAGGCAGGTTGGTGTTTGAGCAGGCAACGTGCAGCCGGTGTCATACCATCGGTAGCGGAGAGAAAAAACTCGGTCCAAACCTGACTGATGTCACCAAACGATTCCGAGGCTCAAAATTGCTGCAGCAGATCGTCAAACCATCCGTCGAGATTAACAAAGAGTTCCAAACGCAGATGATTCTGGTCGACGACGGACGGTTGAGGACCGGGTTGGTCATCAAAGAAACGGACGACGAAGTTGTGTTGCTGCCTAACTTACTCAAGCCCGACATCGTTGAAATGATCAGCAAATCGTCGATTGAAGAACGCAAAGTGGCTGACGTCTCAACCATGCCCGAAGGATTGTTGGACACTTTCACTGTCGACGAAGTCCTGGACCTTGTTGCCTTCATTCAGTCCTCAGGCATTGGAAACGAAAGCACAGCAACGGGGACTGAAAGATGATGTCGAGCCGAGCTCGCAGCACGTTCATTTGCCTCTTCATGAGTGCCGTGGTTACTCAGTCGCTCGCTACTGCGGCTTCTGCGAATGACCTCGACACACTGATTCAGTCAACCTGCATCGCTTGTCACGATGCGGATACGGAGACACGTCTCGACTTCGCGGCCCTTGGAAAAGACTTTGAAAACGAACAATCGTTTCGGACATGGGTGCATGTTTTCGATCGCATCCAGAGTGGTGACATGCCACCTGCAGCGGCAGCCCAACCCAGTCCGGAAGTTCGTTCAGCGGCCGTGAAGCTTCTTGAAGACAAATTGAAGCAGGTGAATCAGCAAAGGCAGCAGACGAAGGGCCGAGTTCCCTCGCGTCGGTTGACTCGCGCAGAATACGAACACACGCTGCATGATCTTCTGGGGATCGGTGGCGACCTGGCTAAATTCCTTCCACCGGAAAACGAATCCGCTGCGTTTGATGTGATTGCGGCGAATCAGGAAATGTCGAGCGTACATGTACGAGGCCTGTTGAAGGCAGCAGACGCGGCGCTGGATGAGGCGATACAGCTGGGATCGAAACCCAACATGGCCGAACGCGAAATCGACTACTTCAATTCGCGTTACATGAAGATGTGGTTCGAACGCGAAGTTCGTCGCGGAGGCGGCACTGTCTTTCGGACCGACCACGATGTCGTGACGTTTCGAGGCGAGAATTTCGTGTTTCGCTCCGACACAAATGGCTTCGTACCTCCCGTCGCAGGGCAGTATCGAATTACGGTCAAAGCCGCCGCGTATCAACCTCGCTCGTTGATCACCTTGAGTCTCAAACGGCAGAACGACACTCAGGGCGAAAGCGAATTATTCGCTGCATGGGACCTCGTCGGTGAGGATTATCGGGAAGTTTCCACCACAAAGTATCTTCGCCCCGATGATTACATCTACGTGAGCGCCGACGAACTTGAGCCCGCTCCAGACGGGAGCATCATCTACAACTCGCAACCGGCAAGTAAGTTTGGGGGCGAAGGAGTCAGGATACGCCGCGTCACAGTGGAGGGACCGCTGGAAGCAAGCTGGCCTCCTGAACGCACAAAGAATCTGTTTCCCGGAATCGAATGGAAGTACAACCTGATCGGCGCACTTCGCGGGCAGTCGTTCTATCCCGAATTGAAAGAACCACCGATTGGACATGTGCGAACAATCGTCTCCGCACTTGCTTCTAAGGCATTTCGGCGCAAAGTGAGTGAGAGCGAAGTCGATGAGTTGGTCGAGCTCGCGAAACCGAGCCTGGACGCAAAGCATGACTTTGTGGAATGTGTCAGGATTCCTCTGCGAGCCATTCTGGTTTCGCCACACCTGGTGTTTCTGAGCAATGAAACACGTAGCGAAAATCGCCAGGACTTCCGGCAGCCCGACGCTTCACCGGTTGAAGATCTTGACGACTCTCGCTGCAGGCTAAGTGGCCTCGCACTGGCCAGCCGACTGTCTTATTTTCTGTGGCGCAGTCTCCCTGACGAGGAACTTCTGCAGATCGCGCATGCAGGGCAGTTGTCACATCGGGAGACCCTGAGAGACCAAGTGGATCGCATGCTTGATCATCCAAAGTGCGATCGTTTTGTGCATGAATTCCTTGACCAGTGGCTGGAATTGAGCCGCATTGATGCGACCACCCCGGACGCCCATTTGTATCCGGAATACGATGACGTTTTGCGGCGAGCCATGCTGGTGGAGACTCGTGAATTCTTCGCCCATTTAATCGATGAGGATCTCAGCGTCGCAAATCTCATCGATTCCGACTTCACGTTTCTTAATCGAAAAATGGCTGAACACTACGGCATCGAGGGCGTCGAAGGCGAGCAGGTTCGAAAGGTCACGCTGGATGAAAACAGCATCCGTGGAGGCATTTTGACTCACGCATCCATCTCAAAGGTGACTGCCAACGGAACCGTCACGACCCCGGTCAAACGCGGCAATTTTGTGATGACAAACCTGCTGGGTCTGCCGCCAAATCCGCCACCGCCCGGAGTGGGATCGATTGAGCCAGACACGCGCGGAGCAACCACGATTCGCGAAACGCTTCAGAAGCATCAGAATGTCGAAGCGTGTGCTGTCTGCCACCGCAAGATTGATCCGCCGGGGTTTGCATTGGAATGTTTCGACCCCATCGGTAATTTTCGAACTCGTTATCGCAACAGCAAAGGCATAAAGAGAGAACCAACTGTCGGTCTGCGACTTCTGCATCCGGAGTACAAGCCTGGTCTGCCCGTGGACACGTCCGGTATCACTGCAGACGGTGCCAGTTTTGCCGACGTGCGGGAATTCAAACGGCACCTATATGAATCGACGGAGCAGGTTGTTCGCAATGTCGTTTCCAGATTGATTGAGTTTTCAACCGGCGGAGAAATTGAATTTGCCGACCGCGACGAAGTAGAACGCATTGTGCTTGCAACGAAGGACAACGGCTATCCGCTTCGAAGCCTGATTCACCACGTTGTGGCGAGTCGACTTTTTCTTAACAGGTAGCGAAAGTACTCAATGCACACTCCCATTTCACGACGTACCGTTCTGAAGGCGTCAGGAATTGCCATTGCACTGCCATTGCTCGAATCGATGAATCCGGTGTTGGGCAGTGAGCGGGAGGCTCCGCCCAAACGCATGGTCGTGATCTGCAATACGCTCGGCCTGCATCCGCAATCGCTGTTTCCAAAGACACCGGGCCGCAACTACGAAGGCACTCAGTATCTCGATTTGCTGCAAGAGCACAGGGAAGACTTCACGCTGTTCTCTGGCCTGTCGCATCCTGACCAAAACGGAAAACAGCCGCACGACACTGAGATGACGTGGCTGTCCGCCGCCCGCAATCCCGGACTAGGCGGCTTCAGGAATTCCATTTCTGTCGACCAGTTTGCTGCGGCCCGTCTTGGGAACGCGACACGCTTTCCATCGATCGCACTCAGCACCAACTCGCGGAAAAGCCAGTCGTACAACAGCAACGGCGTGATGCTGCCAGCTCAGGACCGCCCGTCGAATGTGTTTTCAGATCTGTTCCTCACCGGCAGCGCCAACGAACTTCGCCGTCAGCGCCAGCGGCTCGCTGAAGGTCGCAGTATTCTGGATTCTGTCGCCGAGCAAACGCGAGCACTCAAACGAAAGACAAGTGGCAGCGATCATCATCAGCTGGACGAATACTTCGACTCCATTCGCGCCGCAGAATCTGAACTGGCCGAATCAGAGGCCTGGCTCGACCGCCCCAAGCCTCAAGTCGACGAAAAGCTGCCCGAAGACATCGCGGATTCGGCAGACATGATCGGACGAATTCGCGCGATCCTGAATCTGATTCCGCTTATTCTTCAAACCGATTCTTCGCGTGTCGTCACCGTTGTGATCCAGGACCACCTTGTCGTTCCCAAAATCAACGGCGTGAGCACGGAACATCACAACCTTTCGCATCATGGGAAAGACCCAGAGAAGATCAAACAGCTCAAGATCATCGAAACCGAAATCCTGAAGTCTTTCGCGGATTTCCTGTCGCGCCTTTCACAACCTGCCGAAGCAGACGGACGACTGCTGGATAAGACATCCGTGCTTTTCGGCAGCAACCTCGGGAACGCGAACGCTCACGACCCCGGCAATCTGCCGATCATCCTCGCCGGTGGTGGACACAAGCACGGGCGATATGCTGCCGGTGATACATCGAACAATACGCCGTTGTGTAATCTGTTTGTGAGTCTGTTGAACAGGATGGGCATCGAAACGGACCGTTTTGCGACCAGTACCGGAACGCTGGAAATCTCGTAGCGAAAGTCATCAAGACTTTCGGCCTGTCCAGTGTACCGTTTGCACCGACCTTTCCACACGACAAAACACTTGCGGAAACTACCTCCCTCAGAAAATTATCCATGCCAATCAAATCAGCCACGATGGTACTACTGTTTTTTCTCACGTCGAAAGCAATCGCACAAGACAACTCCTTCGCCGAAAACTGGCATCAATGGAGAGGCCCCAATGCGAACGGGGTTTCTATGACAGCCGATCCGCCTGTTTTGTGGAGTGAAGATAAGAACATCAAGTGGAAGGTTGCAATCGACGGCGAGGGAACTTCAACCCCGATCATCTGGGGCGACAAAGTCTTCGTGCTGACGGCAATCAAAACCGACGAAAAAGACCCGTCAATTCCCGATCCCAAAGATCAACCCAAGACGAACTTCTTCGACATCAAACGTCCGAACAACAAACACGCGTTTGTGGTTCTGTGTCTGGATCGCAACACGGGAAAAGAAATCTGGCGAGACACGGCGATCACAAAAATCCCGCACGAAGGTGCTCACAACGATAACGATTTTGCATCGGCGTCGCCCACAACAGACGGCGAGCGATTGTATTGCTGGTTTGGTTCAGCCGGCCTGTTTTGTTACGACCTGAACGGAAAGAAACTATGGGAGCGTGAACTCGGTGAAGCTCGCGTCGGATCAAGCCTTGGTGAAGGCTGTTCGCCCGTTATCCACAAGGACAAGCTTGTCATCGTTCGCGACCACAGTCACAAGGGATCTATCGAAGTTCTCAACGCGGCCACGGGCGAGACGCTCTGGAGAAAAACCCGTGACGAAGACAACGCCTGGGCAACGCCGTTGGTACTCGAACACAGTGGCAGGACTCAGGTGATTACCGCGGCCTCCGATTTTGTTCGCAGCTACGACCTCGACAGCGGTGAAATTATCTGGCAGTGCAGCGGCCTGACGGGCAACGTGACGCCATGTCCAGTGGTGGACGGCGATTTCGTGATTTGCATGAGCGGCTATCAGGGACATGCGGCCGTCGCGATTCCTTTGACGGAAACCGGTAACATTTCCGGATCCGAAAAGCTTCGCTGGACCACTGACCGAGGCACACCCTACATTCCCTCACCGCTGCTGTACGACGGCTTGCTGTACATCAACCAATCGAATCAAGGCATCCTCAGGTGTCTGGATTCAAAGACCGGGGAAGTCGTGTTCGGCCCGGAGCGACTGAATGGGGTCTCCAACATTTACGCATCACCGGTCGGGGCGGCTCAGCGAGTATACATCCCGGGGCGAGACGGAGCGACTTTTGTTTTGAAGCATTCTGGCACGTTCGAGCCTATCGCCACCAATCAGTTGGATGAACGGTTTAATGCCTCACCTGCCGTCGTCGGCAGGAACCTGTTTCTTCGCGGAGAACAGCATTTGTACTGTATCGAAGAATCCAGATAGATCGCGTTTGTACTTTTCCTGTTTCCGATTGCGGCCGTTGCGTCCGCGATCGCCCACAGGCTCGGCAGCTGTTGACTACAGAGCAGGACGGAAATCGAAAATGAAAAAAACATGTGCAACGGTGACGCTTTTCGTCGCCCTGATCGCAATTGTAAGTAATGGCCAAGCTGAATCGGCAGACTTTTGGACTGGTTGGCTTGGTCCCGATCGGAACGGCTGGGTGGCTGAGTTCAATCCCCCGAGCGAATGGCCCGAGTCGCTGGCCAAAGTCTGGTCCGTCGAAGTTGGAACTGGATATGGGTCGCCGCTGTTGGTCGATGACCGCATTTTTCAGCACGCACGACAAGGTGATGACGAGGTTGTTTGGTGCCTCAATCGTTCGACGGGCGAAGTCTTGTGGCGGAAGAGTTTTCCTGTGCCATTCAAGACCGCCGGCGGCGGGGAGTATCACGGCAACGGCCCGAAGTCGTGTCCGGTTTATGCGGACGGGCGGCTGTTCACGATGAGCATCAATGGGACGCTGACAGCGTGGGATGTAACGTCCGGCGAACAACTATGGAAGAAGAACTACGATGCCGAGTTCGGCAAGAGCCATCCCAACTGGGGCGCGTCGACATCGCCGATCGTGGATGAAGACCACGTGATCGTTCACTTCGGAACCGATGACGCCGGTGCCCTGGTGGCTCTGGATGTCGCGACCGGTGAAGAACTCTGGAAGCACGGCAATGATGGTCCGTCGTATTCGTCACCGCTGCTGGCCAAAATTGACGGCGTTCGACAGGTGATTGAATGGAATCACCGGGCCTTGGTGGGTGTGGGCAGCAAGACCGGGAAGTTTCTGTGGGAATTCCCGTTCCCTCACATCGGGTCCGATCAGAACATGCCGACGCCAACCATTCACAACGGCCGTATTCTGCTGAGTGGCGAGAATCGAGGCATTCACAGCATTCGGCCGCAACTGCAGGATGGAAGCTGGAGTGTCACCGATGAGTGGCATCAGAAGAAGGTGGCGCTCGATATGAGTTCCGCCGTGATCAACGGCGAATTGTTGTATGGGTTCTCTCACTACGACAGCGGGCGACTGTTTTGTCTGGATCCGAAAACCGGCCACGTACTGTGGACCGGTCCGCCTCGCACAGGCCAGAACGTGATGTTTCTGGCCGTACCGGGGCACATCGCCGCCCTCATCAACAATGGTGAACTGAGAATCCTCCAGGCTGCACCAGACGAATTTCGGGCCATCGCTTCCTACCGAGTTGCCGACAATCACACGTGGGCACCGCCGGTGTTGGTGAACGGTGGCATTCTGACCAAAGATCAACAGCACCTGACGATGTGGTCGCTGAATCCAAAGGAGTCCAATTGATGAAGTCAGCAGTCCTGAGCTCACCATTCGCTATAAGCTGATCGACGACAACACGCTCAACATGACGTTACAGCTCCCGCAGCTGATCCAGGTGCGACTTGTTCGAGTGTCGAAATAGTCCTCACAGTGCTGCGAAGGAAGGAAACATACGCCGATGCATATATTCTGGGGAATACTTATGACCGCCGCCGGTCTGTTCCTGCTGATCTGCGGCACCACAAGAAGCCAATTCGTCGTCTACCGACTGTTGGTTGCGCGCTCAGGAATCCTGTGGAGCGAAGGCGTTCACCGTTTCTACCAGGTCAGTGGGCTGATCGTCATGGCCCTCGGCGTTCTGTGGGCATGCGGAGTCATCTGGAATCACTGAATCGTTTTCGTTTCTCGGTCGTCGCCTTGTTCGAGCCGTCTCAGAACCTTCGTCACTCGAACCTGGTCGACTCAGAAATGCCGTTACATTTTTTGCGTTGTGTGACGTCCTCTGCGTCGAGCTGCCACAGACAGTGGCGCAGATGCAGTCATACTGACGACAAGTCGGGCACGTTTTCTGGCCTGGCTCGCGAGTGCCGGGATTCCGGTTTGGTTGAGGATTCCTGAGGCAGATACTCCGGTGCCGTTGGTCCCTCAGGACTAACCGTCCTGAGTTAGTTGTGGCCACCTCGGCAACTGACGAAAAACGTCGAGAAACGTCGAGAAACGTCGAGAAACGTTCCATTTTCCATCATCGGCTGACACGCCCGCCCACGGTGACGATCGCAAATGACAGTGATACTCGTTTCAACTTGTCTTTTGAAATCGTTTTTTCCGACATTGGTACGCCTCAGCGAACCGAACACCCGAGTTGGCTGTTGGACAGGCAGCAGTTTCGAATGAGATGGCTTCGACCAAAACGGGAAACCGGTGTTCTGTGTTCTGGCCTCCGGCGATCACTTTTTCGGCAGTAATGGTGACAGTTTCATTCGAATGGTTTCACCACGCGCCGGCGCATTCTGAGAACCTCTGTCGATAATCGCGGACGGTTTGCGGTTTTTCGTTTTTTGTTCACAGCTCTGACCACGTTCAGCTTCTGGCGTCTCACGGGAGCATACGGTTCCCAGGGAATGTTGCTGAGGGCTTCCGATAGAAACTGTTCGTTGCGGCGATTGGCAATGTCCTCGAACCAGCTTTTGAGTTCCCGATACTTTGCCTGATCAATCTGCACGTGCGCATGCCAGCGAGGATCCTTTTCACCCTTGCGAGTTCGGCCACCGGGCCGGTAGCTGATCGAATAGCCTTTGTAACGCAGCGGGACACGGCGGATGTCGCGAATCTGGCCGGCCTCTTCTGTAAAGAAAGGGTGCTGGCCTTTGCTGGCGAATAGCACAAAGAAATGTTCATGACGAATGTAGTGCAGGTTGGCTTTGCCCAGTTGCTTGTTGCGGGTGCGTCGCCATTCTCCGTTGTCGATGTCGTATTGGCTGATGAGTTTGCGGTCGATGGATTCCGCATCTTTGTGCTCAGGAATGACTCCGGTGACATACCACCAGAAGCCGTGTCGCAAATAACAACAGGCGATTTGCTGCACGAATCCGGTGGCGGTGCCATCGTATTCAGGATCGCACCACGGCCGCTCCACATTTGAGGT
>CALFOL010000712.1 GCA_937919915.1 uncultured Planctomycetaceae bacterium | reverse complement strand
CTCCTGGCGAGCTCCTGGCGAGTTTCGCCAGGAAAAAGGCTTTAGAGCAGTTTACTGAATGTTGTGAATTCTCTGGGCTCGTGCGATAGGCGTTTTGCTGCCGAAAACCTTTCACCGCGGCCACGAGTCAGCGAAATTCGCTGTAGTCCACGCCATTGGACACAAGGTTTCCATTCATTTCCCGGTTGAAAAAGCCAGCCCCGGCAGGATGGACCTACTGTGTGCTCAATCGGCTATAGTGCTGCCAGGCAGATGTTCCCAACCGAAACAAATCGAAAACGAAACGAAAATGTTTTCTTACGCTCTCAAAGGCCTTTGGTATTATCGCCGGATCAATATTGTCGTGATGCTGGCGGTTGCCATTTCGACAGCGGTCATCGGCGGCTCTCTGATCGTGGGAGACTCCGTGCGGTTCAGTCTGCAGCGGATGACTCAGCAGCGACTCGGACAGATCACACACGTGCTGCATTCGCCGAGGTTCTTTCGGCAGCAACTTGCGGAAGACATCGCGAAGGATCAAAGCTGGCAACCTGCGACAACAAAGATCGCAGCAGACAGTCTGATCGATGACGCGGTTTGTGCTCCGGCGATTTTACTGACGGGCAGTATCGAACGGACAACCAGCGCAGACAGCCTGCGCCGTGCGGGATCGGTTACCTTGTTGTCGATCAACGAAGAAGGATGGGGGCTGCTGGAAAACGGCGACATTGAAGTTCCGGATGCTCGCGAAATTGTACTCGGCTTCCGAACGGCTCAGGAACTTAAAGTGACCAAAGGCGATGAAGTCACGGTTTGGGTTGAGATTCCAGCCTCCATTCCGCGCGACAGTCTGTTGGGGGAACGCAGCGAAACAACGGCCGAGATTGTTCTGACAGTTGCGGACGTAATTCCCGAAACCGCCGGGGCGTCGCGATTTGATTTGAACCCCGGACAGCAGTTGCCGTACAACGCATTCCTGTCGCTGGCCACCATGCAGGAACGCCTGGGACTGGAAGAAGTCGAAGTGAGTCGTCGCAATCCGATCGCCAAAGTCGCGCGCGTGAACACGATGCTTGTCGGCGTTCCGGAGTTTCCTGCCAAAGGACCTGAGGATGGCGAATGGCGAGCAGCTCGTCTTGAACAGTTGCAATCGGCCGCCGACCAGATTGCCAGCGAAGTTGGCGATCTGAATTCCGTTGTGCAAAAGTCACTGATACCGAAGGATCTGGAGCTCAATCTGCGTGTCGTTGCGGATCGCGGTTACCTGACCGCGGAAAGTGATCGCATGATTCTCGACGACGCGACCGCCAGCGCCGTTGCTGCAGCCGCTGAGGATCTGGGACTGGCCACCGACAAATCGATCGTCTATCTGTCGAACGAAATCTGGGCGACTGATCGCGCGAACACCGACGAGCGTTTTTCGATGTACTCGATCATCGCCGGCCTGAATATGCACAGCGGAGCACCGTTCGGCCCGTTGAAACTAACCGATGGAAGTGCGGTCCCGGAACTCGGCGACAACGACATCGTCCTGTCAGCGTGGCTGGCAGAAGACCTGAAGGTTTCCACCGGCGACACCGTCAACGCAACGTGGCACCAGATCGGCAGTCACGGCGAATTGCCAGAGATCGAAAAGACCTTCACTGTGAAAGGCATCTTCAGCAGTGACGACGCGCAGACTGTTGATCGTAATCTGACGCCGTCCGTGGAAGGCGTCACGGATGTGGAAGACTTCGGCGACATTCGACAGCCGTTCGAAATGGACATGAAACGTCTGACCGAACGCGACGACGACTATTGGAAAGAACATCGCGCCACGCCGAAGGCATTCGTGTCCCTGAAGACCGCGGAAGAACTTTGGAACAGCCGCTACGGACGGTACACGTCAATTCGCATCGGGGGTTCGACCGGCAGTGCAACCCGTTCCGAAACACAATTGAACACGATGGCCAATCGGCTGGCCTTCGAAATTCCGCGACGATTGCAGCCCGCAGAAGTCGGTATGATGTTTCGTCCGGTTCGCGAAGAAGGGCTGCAGGCTGCCGTTGGAGCCAACGATTTCACGCAGCTGTTTATCGGCTTCAGCTTCTTTCTGATTCTGTCCGCCATCATTTTGGCATCGTTGATGTTTCGGCTGGGAATCCAGCAACGCATCAATCAGATGGGCGTGCTGTCTGCCGTCGGCTGGACGGACAATCGCGTGCGGCGGTTGTTTGTGACCGAAGGCCTGCTGGTCTGCCTGGCGGGCGCCTGCGTGGGCGCCGTTGCTGCGGTGTACTTTGCGAAGCTGATGATTTATGGCCTGACAACATGGTGGGTCGGGGCCGTGGGAACTCAGTTTCTACTGCTGGACATTCAGCCGGCGAAACTTGTCCTTTCGGCAGTGATTTCTTTGGTCCTGGCGGGCCTTGTGATCATTCTGGCACTGCGATCGTTTCGCAATATCGGCGTTCGTGATCAGTTGGCCGGAAACGCTGATGCCGCGGAACTTGGTACAGATGGCGAACGTGGACTGTGGGACAAACTGGTCACGCTGGTTGGTTTCGGTTCTATTATTGCGGCCTTCGTTGTGCCGTTTTTGGTGATTCTGAATCTTGTTCCCGATGGCGAAGCATTCGGCGGTCTCACCTGGCAAATGGTGTGCTTCTTCTTGGCAGGCTTCTCATGCCTCATCGCGGGACTCTTTATCCTGAGCGTCATGCTGCGACGCCGCGCGACCGCAGAAACGGTCGACAAAGTCGAAAGTAGTCTCCGCGGTCTGGCACTGGCCAACGCAGCTCGCAGTCCAACGCGCAGCCTGCTGACCACTGCCCTGATCGCGTTTGCCACCTTCGTCATTGTGGCTGTCGGTGCTGGTCGGCGCAATCCACTTTCCGAAACACCGGACGTCCAATCCGGCAACGGCGGTTACAGCCTGGTCGCCGAGACCGCTCAGCCGGTTCTGTTTGATCTGAACACGGCTGAAGGTCGTTCGCAACTGAATTTTCGCGACGAGCAAATCTCACAACTCGGCACAGCAACGGTGTACCCGTTCGGTATGAAACCTGGTGCCAACGCCAGCTGTGTGAATCTGTACCAGACGCGAATCCCGACAATGCTGGGCGCCACTCCCGAATTCATTGCACGCGGCGGCTTTCGATTTGCTGATACTCCGGGCGAAAATCCCTGGGAACTGATGAACGAAGAGCATCCCCCCAGCGGGAGTTCCGGAATCAACAAGGCAGTGCCCACCATTCCCGTGATCGGCGACATGAACACGCTGATGTACAGCCTGAAGAAGGGGAAGGGCAGCACCATTTATTATCCCACGGTCGATGAAGCAGAATTCGCGTTGAAGGTTGTGGGCATGCTGGACGGCAGCGTGTTCCAGGGCGTGTTGTTGATGACGGACGAAAATCTAAAACGGCTGGATCCCGACGTCGCAGGAGCACGATACTTTCTGATTGAAACGGCCAGCGTGGATGATCTGAGCAACGTCTCGACAGCGCTGGAAAGCGCGCTGAACGACTTCGGCTTCGACGCGGAGCCTGTCAGCGAACGGCTGGCTGGATTTTTGGCTGTACAGAACACATATCTGTCAACGTTCCAGATGCTGGGCGGCCTTGGGTTGCTGGTTGGAACGTTCGGTCTGGCTGCTGTGATGATGCGAAACGTGGTCGAACGCCGCCGCGAAATCGCGCTGATGCGGGCCGTTGGTTTTACGAAGTGGCGCGTGTCGCGGTTAATCCTGTCAGAAAACAGTATTCTGCTATTGTGGGGAATTTTGCTGGGCACCGGTTCTGCATTGCTGGCCATGCTGCCTCACCTGCGTTCCACGGGTGCCGACCTGCCGTGGCAGCCATTACTCGGAACGCTGGTGGCCGTGGCGGTCATCGGTTCACTGGCATCAGTTTTCGCCGTGCGTGCGGCAAGCACATTATCGATTCGCGAAAACCTGGCGGCCGAATAATTACCAGGGAAGCGGCAACCTGCGAAAACTTCCTGAGTCTGATACTGTTCGCTTTGCGAGAACTTTTCCGCCACAACCACCTGCGCGCCAACATCGATGAAATCACTTATTGCAATTCTGGTCACGAGTTGTCTGGCCGCATCGGCTGTCGGCCAACAGACCGAATCTGCCGTCAAACTCTATTTTCCAGGCAGTGCAGGCGACGCATCGAGGTGGGAAACGGTTTCCGCAGTATCGCTGGGCCTTGATGTTGACGCATTAGACGCAGCGGTCGACTTTGCCATGGACCGCAAGTCGTCCAGCGTTGTGGTGCTGGTCGGTGGACGGTTGCTGGTTGAACGACATCAGAAAGTTCAATCACCAACGCTGCGATATCAAAGCATGGTGAAAGGCAAAGATGCGGACGGACATGCCATCGAAGACGTGGCGTCGGTCCAGAAAAGTGTGGTCAGCATGCTGATGGGAATCGCCATCGAAAACAATCTTGTCAAGCTCGACGAGCCGGTTCACAAGCATCTCGGGCGCGGATGGTCGCAGGCTTCACCAAAACAGGAAGAACAAATCACGCTGCGACATCTGGTCACAATGACCAGCGGCCTTAGTGAACAGTTAAAGTTTATCGCACCAGCCGACACAAAGTGGGCGTATAACACCACAGCGTATTCACGAAGTTTCGACGCCATCGCCGCTGCTGCGAAGATGTCACACAACGAATTGACGACTGCCTGGCTCACAACGTCATTGGGTATGACGAATTCGAAATGGATCGAACGTCGTGGAGCTGCAAATTCTGACGTGCCGGCCAATCACTTCGGCTTTGCAACCACCGCGCGAGACCTCGCGCGATTCGGCCTGATGGTTCTGGCGCAGGGCCAATGGCATCAGCAAACGATCATCGGTGATCAGCAGTACATCAAAGCTGCCACGTCACCTTCACAGGAATTGAATCCATCGTATGGCTATCTGTGGTGGTTGAACGGACAAAAGTCTCCACGAAAGGGACTTCAAAAAGCAGCAACCTCACTCATTCCATCGGCCCCCAAAGATCTCTTCGCCGCACAGGGAGCTCTGGGCCGAAAGTGCTACGTCGTTCCGTCAAAGCAAATCGTAATTACACGACTCGGCGACGATCCGGAAATCAAAGGCCAGCCAAAATTCAACGACGAATTCTGGCGACTACTGAGGTTGGCCGCGACAGCACGGCGCTGAAATCCGCCGTCTGGCGACAGCAGCTACGACCACGAGAAAAGGTAACCCGCTTCAAGAATACAAATGATCCGGAATCGCGGGAGTCGCACCAGGCTGTGAACAGACAAACGCAGCGACTCGACAAGCGCGAGCACAAATCTCGGCGGGTGGTCTGCCGTCCAGTAGTCCCAGTGTCATCGCCGCTGTAAATGCATCTCCGGCCCCCACTGTGTCGACAACTTTCGTCGAAACGGCAGAGCCGTCGTAAACAACGCCACCGTGAAGCAACATCGCTCCATCAGCACCACAAGTTAATGCGACGGTATCCAGATTCCAACATTGGGTGATTCGCTGTAGCGTGGCGTCCGTCGATTCTTCAGCCGACGACTCACCACTGAGTCTGGCGACGACCGACAATTCGTCATCATTGAGCTTCAGAACGTTGGCGAGTTTCAGCGATTCGACAATCACATCATCAGAATGAAACGGGGGCCGCAGGTTGATGTCGAAAATCCGCAAACAATCGTCCGGTGTCGCGCCGACGAACTGTAATATCGCCGCTCGGGATTCTGCGCTGCGCTGACCGAGACTACCAAAACAAACGGCCGTCGTGCGACCTGCCAGCGACTGCATCGGCAGCGTCCACTGCAGGTTATCCCACGCCGTGTCTGCCGCGAATTCGTAGCTGGCGCCACCATCCTGATCGACCAAAACATTGACGACGCCTGTTCGTTTGGAATCCGTCTGCAGCACGGACGTATTGACGTTTCTTCGCTTAAATTCCTGCGTCGCCTGGCGCCCGAGATCATCGTCGCCAACACGGCTGGCAATGAAGACTTCGACCTGTGACGACAATGCCGCCACAGAACACGCGTAGTTTGCCGGCGCACCACCGAACCGCGGACCATCGGGGAAAACGTCCCACAAGACTTCGCCAAGTCCTACAACAATCGGCCGGGGCGGATCTTCGTCGATGCTCATGCTCCCTCTCCCCGCCGTTTCAAGGTATCAATCAGTACAGCAATGAGTATCACGGCGCCGAGCACAATCTGCTGGTCAGAAGAACCAATCTTCATCAGATTCATGCCATTCTTGATGACAGCGATAATCAATGCGCCGATCAGGGTACCGAAGATGCGACCCTGACCGCCCATCAGTGATGTCCCGCCGACGACGACTGCGGCGATCACGTCCAGTTCGAACATCACGCCCAGCTTCGGGTCCCCGCTAAGTTTCGATGCCTGCAGAATTCCGCCCAGCCCGGCCAGGGCTCCACACAACGTATACACGATCAGCGTGATCTTCTTCACGCCCACCCCCGACAGTCGGGCCGCTTCTGCGTTGCCGCCCACTGCATAAACGTAACGGCCGAAAATTGTTTTTGTCATGATCAGGTGAGCGATCGCGTAGAGGACGATCATCAGAATCACCGGATTCGGTAGACCGAATTCATAACCCAGCAGGTTCAGTTCTGTGCTGCCGGCGATACTGCGAAATTTCTGTGGCAGATCAGAAATTGATTCTTCGTCCGTGATTCTTCGCGCCAGACCACGGGCCATCAGCATGACTGACAGCGTGACGATGAACGGGGGAACTCGAAACGCTGTGATCATGGTTCCGCTGAAGAATCCAGCCGCTGCCGCCGCGAGTAGTCCGGCAATGCAGCTCACGACAATCGCTCCTGTCCCAGCATCACCGCCGCCATTCATCTGAATCACCGCCGCCGTGGTCACCGCCGAGAGCGCGATCAACGACCCGACGCTGAGGTCAATTCCCGCGGTGATAATAACCAGCGTCATGCCGATGGCGACAATGGCATAGACGGCCGTCTGGTTGGCGACATTCAGAATGTTCTCAGCCTTTGCAAACTTCGGCCACTTGCTGGGTTCGACGCTCACGCACTTTTCGCTGCCGACTCCTTCAATGCGATCAAATAACGTCAGCCCGGCTGAGTCTCCGGTTGCGGCGATGGCATCGATGCGACCGTGTTTTACCACAGCTGCTTCGAGGGCCTGCTTGACCTGAGGCGGACTACCGCTGATTGTCACCGCCACAGTGACGCCTGCTTCCTGCAAGGCAGAGTTTGCCGCCACTGCGAATTCTTCATCGCCACCTTTTGTGGCAGTTACCACGGCCACAACGGCGGATGTGCCATGCTGATCGGCGATCAGTCTTGCGACTTCACGGCCCGCCTCGGCCCCCGTGGAGTCCATCTGCTGTAAGGTCATCGCACTGAAAGTGATCACCAGAAATAACAGCACCAGTACCATGCCGTACTCGTTGAGCAACGTCGTCCAGACATGAGATTTTGGTTTCGGGGATGTCATCCGATTGCCGTTTCCATGATGTGTTCCTGAGTCGCCGACTTCACGTCTGTAATCTCCCCTTTAAGCTGGCCTTCGTGCATCACCAGAATCCGATCGCTCATTCCCAGCACCTCCGGAAGTTCCGAACTGATCATGATGATCGAAGTCCCATCAGCGGCCAGGCGATTCATCAGCTGATAGATCTCATGCTTTGTCCCGACGTCGATCCCTCGCGTCGGTTCGTCAAAGATCAGTGTCTTCGCGTTTTGTTGCAGCCACTTAGCCAGCACCACTTTCTGCTGATTTCCTCCGGAGAGATTTCGAGCCAGCTGTTCCTGATGCGGAATTCGAATCGACAGTGAATCGACGTACTGACCGAATGCATCCCGCTCACGCTTTTGGCCAATCGCACCAAACCAGGAGAACTGCTTTAGGTTTGGCAGTCCAAAGTTTTCCCGTACGCTGCGACACAGTACCAGCCCCTGTGACTTACGATCTTCTGTCAGCAGACAAATCCCAGCGTGGATGGCGTCCTGCGGCGACCGAATTTTCAGGGACTCACCATCAAGTGAAATCTCGCCCGCATCGCGTCGATCCGCTCCGAAGATCAGTCGCACGAGTTCTGTTCGACCGGCACCGACCAACCCCGTAATTCCCAGCACTTCACCACGTCGCACGTTGAAACTGACGTTTCGGACAGCGGTGCCGCGACAAAGACCATCGACGACCAGTCGTGGCTCGCCGATCTCCGCCGCCTGTTTGGGAAATTCGTTTTCGATTGATCGCCCGACCATCATCTCGATCATCTTTTCGCGCGTCATTTCCTTCGCAGGTGCATCGCCCACGTATTGCCCGTCGCGCAACACGGTGATCGTATCGGCAATATTGAAGATCTCATCCAATCGATGGCTGATATAGATGATCCCGATGCCGCGAGTCTGCAGATCACGAATGATGGTGAACAGCTTTTCGACTTCCTGAGGTGTCAGGGCAGCCGACGGTTCGTCCATCACCAAAATGCGAACGTCCTGTGAAAGTGCTTTTGCGATTTCGACCAGTTGCTGCTGAGCCACCGACAGCCGTCGGCACGGAACATCCAGCGGAATGTCGACACCCAGTTGTTTGAACAATTCAGCGGCGCGGGTCCGTTCGTGGGATCGGTCGACGAAGAACCCGGATTTTTCGCGGCCCAGAAAAATATTCTCCCACGTGTTCAGTTCGGGGATCAGGTTGAATTCCTGATAGATGACGCCGATGCCAGCTACGATTGCTGCGGTTGGACTGGACAGCGAGACCAGCTTGCCCTCAATCGTGATCGTACCGGCGTCCGGCTGATGAGCACCGCCGAGTGTTTTGATGAGTGTACTTTTGCCTGCCCCGTTTTCGCCCATCAGCGCCAGAACTTCACCGCGTTGCAGAGTCAGATCCACCCCAGACAGCGCGCGGACACCGGGAAACGATTTTTCAATTCCCTGCATCTGAAGAAGTGGTGAGGTGTTGACCATAGGAGAGCCTGATGCGCTGTTGGAGTCCCCGCTTACTCTGCCTGCAGCGCCGGGTCTTTCTCTGCGTCTTCTTTGTAGTACAGCTTCGAATCAATCAGGATCTCTTTCGGTTGCTCGTCGCCATCGAAGTACTTGATGATGTTCTGAATCGTGGTGCGACCCATTTCATCCGGGAACTGAATCGGATCGCATAGAATTTTGCCGTCCAGAATCGCCTGCTTACCATCCTTCTCGCCGTCGAAACCGATGATCGTGACTTGATCGGCTTTGCCCGCTTCTTCCAGAGCCTGTCGGGCTCCCAGTGCCGACGGGTCGTTGATCGCAAACACGGCTGCCAGGTCCGAGTCTGCGACGATCGCGTCTTTGGTCACGGCGTAACCCGCCTCACGTGCGCCTCGTCCGTCCAGTGTCGACACGACGTCGATCTTCTTTGCTCCCTCTTTGGCATTGTGAGCATCCACAATTTCGGTGAATCCCTGGACTCGCAGTAAGCACGACGACGCATCAGGTTTGTGAACAACCAGCACCTTGCCGCCCTTTTCGCCGAGCAGATTCACCATCGCTTCACCAGCCAGGCGACCGCCCTGCAGATTGTCTGTGGCAATGTGGCAAACGACTTCCCCTTCGTCGCCATCGTAGCCAGTATCGTTGGTGAAGACCGGGATGCCCTTGTCGTTGGCTTTCTTGATGGCCGGACCGATCGATTTCGGATCACACGGGGTAATTACGATCGCCTTCACGCCCTGGACAATGAAATCGTCGATCTGGTTTGACTGTTTGTTGGCATCATCGTCGCCAGAGACGACGATCATTTCGTAACCATGTTTGGCCGCTTCTTCCGTCATGGCATCACCAATGACTTTGAAAAAGGGATTCGTCAGTGACATCGTCGTGTAACCGATCGTGCCTTTTGATGGTTCTTCGGTGGAATTTGAACTTCCTCCAACGTCATTGCCGCCAGAGTTCGCAGAAC
>CALFOL010000711.1 GCA_937919915.1 uncultured Planctomycetaceae bacterium | reverse complement strand
CCAGCGGCCTTCATCAACAGCACGCTCACACCGGACGAACGCCAGGCGGTGGCGAGTCGCATCCGAAACGGTGAGCTGAAGATGCTGTTCGCCGCGCCGGAACGGCTTGTCCAGCAACGAACGCTGGACTTCCTGGCAAATATTGAAACGAACGTTAGCTTTATCGCTATTGATGAAGCTCACTGCATCAGTAAATGGGGTCACGATTTCCGTCCCGAATATCGCCAGATGGGAACACTCCGAAAAACGTTCCCAAACGCGTCAATCCACGCGTTCACCGCGACTGCAACAGAAATCGTTCGCGACGATATCGTGGCGCAGCTGGGACTGAAAAACGCAGCAGTCCTGGTCGGTAACTTCGACCGTCCCAATCTGCTGTACCGTGTCGAACGTCGAGCTGATGCGGCGGCTCAGATTCGCGAAGTCATCGATCGCCATCCCAGAGAATCCGGCATCGTGTACTGCATTAGTCGAGCCAACGTGGAAAGCGTGGCCGCAACGCTGAATGCCGCTGGCTACAAAGCGTTACCCTATCATGCGGGTCTTGATCCGGAACTTCGTATCAAACATCAGGACGCGTTCATCGAAGAAAAGGTGGACATCGTGGTCGCCACGGTGGCCTTCGGAATGGGGATCGACAAAAGCAACGTGCGGTATGTCATCCATTCCGAAATGCCCGCCAGCATCGAAGCCTATCAGCAGGAAAGTGGCAGAGCAGGGCGGGACGGTTTGGAAGCAGAGTGCTGTCTGATTTATTCAGGCCGGGATGTCAGGACCTGGGAATTTCTGATTAACCAGTCAGAAAACGCAGAAAACCGCCGGGTGTCACTGCAGGCTTTGGCCAAGATGGAAGCCTTCAGCTTCAGCAGCATCTGTCGACATCAACAACTCGTACAGCATTTCGGCCAAACGCTGGATAAGCATCAATGCGGTGCGTGCGATGTGTGCCTGAACGAAATCGAATCGATCAGTGACGCTCTGGTAACAGCCCAGAAGATTATCAGCAGTATCTATCGCCAGGAACAACGGTTCGGTGCCGAATACACGTCGCTGGTACTGCGTGGTTCACGCGGCAAGAAAATACTCCACAACAAACACGATAAACTCAGCACCTATGGCCTGCTAAAGGATGAAACCGAGCAGGTCGTGCGTGGCTGGATCGATCAACTGATCGCTCAGGGATTCCTGCATCGCGTCGGCGAACATTCTGTGATCGCAATCACAGAAGATGGCGGCGCGGTATTGCGCGGTCAGAAGACTCCGATTCTGACGCGCCCGAATGCCCGCCCACAAACCACAAAAACAGCAGTGGCAGACAACAAGTGGAACGGCGTCGATCGCGGCCTGTTCGAAGACCTGCGACAGTTGCGAATTCAGATCGCCAACGAACGCGGCGTGCCGCCGTACGTCATTCTTGGAGACATGACACTGCGTGAGTTAGCTCGATTTCGTCCGACGGAAGTGGGTCAGCTGTTGAAGGTCTACGGAATTGGTCAGCAGAAGCTTGAGGAATTCGGCAAACTTCTCGTCGGCCGCGTTCAGCGATATTCCACCGACCACCAACTGGACACCAACCTGGGAATCTTCGCCAAGGGTCGGCCAAAACGAACTCCGAAGATCACTAAAGCCCCCGTCCCGAAACGGCCACCAGCAACCAAACGACCGAAGCAGCCGAAGGCTAATGAGATCGCCCGGGAATCGTCGACAGTCGATTACACACCACGCCCGCGAACTGGCAAAAGCGCGTCGATGTCCGACCGATATTTTGAGCTATTCGATGAAAATCTGAGCATCGACGAAGTCGCCCTGCAACTGGATCGTAGCGCCAGCACTGTGGCTGAACAGCTGACTAAGTACATCCGGGCACGCAACATCTCCGATACGGATCGTTGGGTTTTGCCCGCGGTTGCTGAACGAATCGAAGCCGAGATCAGGCGATTGGGGCCTGACAAACCAAAATCTGTCTTTGAAGCGCTCGAGGAACGGGTATCCTACGGCGAAATCAAAGTTGTGATCGCAGCGATGAATGTTCGCAGGCACACGTAATTCGTTTGATTGAACCCGGGGCGAGCCGTGGACATTAGTCCTCGGATGGTTTCAGTCGGGATGCAGAAAAGGACGAAAAATCAAAAGCGCTATTCCGAACGTGTTTCGCAATCAGCCTGACGCACCCAAAGGTGACGTTCAGGAAGACGGCATGACTGTGGTGGAACGGCCCGAGTTTCGTGGACCGGTGCACTATGGAAGCCTGCAACTTTCGACACGCTATTTGCTGTCACCGCTGGCAGGATTTACGACGCTGCCGTTTCGTCGCATCGTGCGCAACATCGGTGGAGTTGGCCTGGCCACCACCGACCTGGTGAACTGCCGAGCGCTGCTGGAAAAAAACGAACGCACCATGCAGATGATCGAAACTCACTCGGAAGACCAGCCGTTCGCGGTGCAGATCTTCGGGAGCGATCCGCAACACATGGTCGAAGCGGCTCAATTTCTGGTCGAACACGGGGTCGCCACAATCGACATCAATATGGGTTGCCCTGTAAACCGCATCGCCGGCGCTGGCTCGGGGGCCGGGATGATGACTCAGACAGAAAAGACGATTTCACTGGTTCAAAAAATTGTTGAAGCTGTTGAACTTCCGGTGAGCGTCAAAATGCGACTCGGCTGGGATTCCGAGAACCTCACGGCACCATTCTTTGCCAAAGAGTTCGAACAGATCGGCGTTTGCGCTATTGCGATCCACGGCCGCACCCGTGAACAGGGATTCGGTGGATCCGTGTCACTGCCCGGCATTCGCAAAGTCGTTGAGGCGGTCGAAAAAATCCCGGTAGTCGGCAATGGCGACGTTCGCAACGTCATTGATGCCGCACACATGATTCGCGAAACGGGCTGCCACGCAGTTTCCATCGGACGAGCAGCCTTAGCCAACCCGTGGATCTTCCGACAATTGGATGAGTGGGAGCGCACGGGCCAGTATTCGCCGGCAGGAACATTCGACGAACGACTGACGCTGATGCTGTTGCAGCATCAGCACATGGAAGAACGCCACACGCCCGAACGCGCCATCATTTTGTTTCGGAAAATGGCTCACTGGTATCTGAAAGGCATGCGGATTCGCAAAAAACTGCGCGGCGACTTTCAGAAGATCAGTACGCGCGACGAATTCATTGAGGCCATCCAGCGCATTCGCGACGAGGGTCCTGTCGGAGGCAATCGCACGGGCGTCCTGACCGACTGCCACATCCCGGTACCGAATGGGCCGGTCGACAAATGGTAGGCGGGAAACATTAACCGCTCACGCGGAATGTTAAGATTGGGACTGCCAATCAAAAAACCAGCATTTTCGCAAAGGATGACCAGCTTCACAGCTGAGAACTAACGTGGTTTTAATAAAGAAGACACGTTATAGTAACGATAAGTTAATAGTTGTGATTCTGTTTCTCGAGTGGTGACACTACTGAACCACGGAATCACTGCCGCACTCAAGGTGTCCGGCATGAGTGACCTGACCTTAGCCATATTTTTCATATTGGCGGTGTCAACTGGGTGCTTCCAGTTGGGATGGCGATGTGGAGGGTCCGCTTCCAGCCACAAACGCGGCGTTGCTCAACTAGCTGCCATGCTAACGATGGTCGGCTATATGGTGTTCCTGTGGAACAAACCACTGTTGGCAAATCTGCTGCCGACATCCAGCCTTATCATCGTTGGCAACTGGTTGCCGTGCTGGGCAGCATTCTTTATCGGCATCTATGTGGCGTCTCCGGGCACTGGCCAGATTCGCAAGGGTGCAGTGAGTATCTTCACACTGCTGCTCGCTGCTTATTCGACAGTGGCCCCATTGTTTGGACAGCCACCGGAATGCAAAACGTCTCGCAGCACTCAAACTCTGCTGTATCAAACCAGCCCGTACACATGCTCAGCAGCTTGCGCATCATCATTGCTTCGGTTGCATGGCATTCCGGCCACAGAAGAAGAACTCGCTGATTTGTGCCTGACCCGACAGGGCACTCACTGGATGGGCGTTTATCGGGGCCTGAAGCTAAAGACTGAGAATTCCGAATGGACGGTTGTTGCAGAACCGTTTTCAAAGGAGTCACTGAAGCGGCTCGCTGAAACCCCATCGCTGCTTGCTCTTAACCTGGATGTATCAGGCTTCCCTGAATACGTAGATCATGGATTTCAATCGGGCACGGGACATTCCGTGTTGTGTCTTGGAAACGATGCCGAGGGAGTCGTTCCAGTATTCGACCCGTCTCCGGACTTCGGCACAGAATACTGGAGTGACAGCATCTTTCGTTGTGTTCGCAGCGGTGTGATTCTACGACTGGTTTCACGCGACCCGAACGACCTGGCGGCGGTGGAAACTCAACGTCGCGTCATGGCCACCATGCGTGTTCGAAACGTGGCCGGGCTATAGAGTCGGTATCGGCTTAATCAAAAACGAATGGGCTTCAACCGATTTACCTGCGGAGTCAAACAGGGATGGCTTAGAAACCCTGACAGAACCTGCGTGAGTCGCGACGTTTGTGTTAGCGGTTTTTAGTTTGATGGATCTGCGTAATCTGCGGCAACCTGCAGGATTTCCGGCCGACGCCGCAAAAAGGCATCAACGATATCCGGGTCGAAGTGAGTCCCACGTTTTTCTTCGACCATCCGAAAACACTCATCCAGCGGGATCGCCGCCTTGTACGGACGACGTGTGCTGAGTGCGTCGAAGACGTCAGCGACCGCCGTGATGCGGCCTTCGATCGGAATGTCCGTGCCTTTCAGCCCCTGTGGATACCCTGATCCATCCCATTGTTCGCGGTGGGTAGCAGCCACAAGCGACGCGACCGCCATCATCGGTGACGACCAGTCGTCGAAGACGTTTCGATGGAGCACATTGCTGGTGGGAACGATCTCGTCACGAATAATACTGCGTCCGGCGACACAATGTCCTTTCATAATACTGAACTCTTCTTCTGTCAGCTTACCTGGCTTATGAAGGATTGCGTCGGGCACTCCGATCTTGCCGACATCATGCAACTGCGCGGCATGTTCCATCCAGACGATGCGTTCTTCATTGAAACCAAGTTCATGAGCGATGATGGCAGCGTAGCGGCCGACTCGCAGCACGTGTCGCCCCGTGACGTCGTCGCGAAGCTCTGCGGCGCGAGCCAGACATTGCACAGCTTCCCAACGAGACGCTGTGAGCTCTGTGGTTCGTAGCTGAACTTCGTGTTCCAGCCGCGTCGAATAGTCGGCCAGCATGTCCATATGAGCTTTCACCAACAGCGTGTTATGAACACGTGCCGGCAACTCTTTCGGGTGGAGTGGCTTTTCCAGAAAATCGTTGGCCCCCAGTTCGAGGGCTGTGACTTTTGCATCTTTATCGCGTGTCGCTGTCAGAACCAGCACTGGCGTCTGACAGGTACTGGGATTCGCTCGCATCTGCTCCAGAATCTGCAGCCCGTCAACCTCCGGCATCCTCAGATCCAATAGAACCAGACCAGGCTCTTCGCGCTGAATCACGGCCATCGCCTCTGTCGATTTTGTAACGGCGACCAACGAACTAAATCCGTCGTCCCGCAGGTACTTTTTCGCGAGTGCGATCGTTGCCGGTTCATCATCGACAATTGCAATGGTTGCCGTGCGAATGTTCGTTTCCGGCGAATCCATTTTTCGCGGTATGAGATTAGAAACACTGCGGGTTTTCGACGTCATCTCTGACAGCGGTACGCAGGTCCCGCCGTTGTGATGACAGCAACGATTGCGGCCGTTCTGCTTTGCAGAATACAGCGCAGTATCGGCTCGTCGCAGCAATAATTCCGCATCATCTCCGTTCATACAGTTCGCGAGTCCGGCACTGACTGTCATCTGCAGTTTTTGGCCGTCGACATCGAATGGCGTGTCGGAAATCACAGACTGCAGATTCAAACAGGTCTGGATCGACGCGTGACTGTCTGTTGAGGGCAGGATGACCGCGAATTCTTCGCCACCAAATCGAGTAACAAGGTCCATATCTCGCAGCGTTGACGTCAGCACTTCCGCCAAATGGCACAAAGCCGCATCGCCGACAGCATGTCCGTAGCGATCGTTGAACAATTTGAAATGATCAATGTCGATCATCATCAGACCCAGCGGAGTTTTCTGACGACACCATTCGCTCATGCGACGCTTGAGTTCGAAATCGAATGCACGACGATTCGGAATACCGGTCAGCGCATCGTGCAGCACGTCCAGCTCCAGTTGCTTCGTGTAGTGAAAGGCCTGATCACGATGCACTTTGGCGGACAATGTGTTGCGTACCCGAGCAACCAGTTCACTGCTGGCAACAGGCTTACATAAAAAGTCGTTAGCGCCCAGATTCAACGCCATCAGCTTGGTCGATTCATCACTAAACTGCGTCAGCATAACGACGGCAGACCGGGCGCGCTCAGGGTAATTTGCGGAAGAGAGGTTAGCTTGCGCTGGCATGAGTCATGAGTCA
>CALFOL010000710.1 GCA_937919915.1 uncultured Planctomycetaceae bacterium | reverse complement strand
AAGCCCGGGCACTTTTTGTGTCCGGGCTTTTTCATGCGCTGGGGAATCCGGCCTGTTCGCTGTGTTCCGAATAAATGGTACAGCCGCCTGAGCCCTGTTCTGATTCCAGCCGAAATTTCGAATTATTTCCGCCGCGGATCGGTCTGTGAGCTAGGCTGATAACAGGCGTGAGTCGGGTGTCTGAGTATTCAGTGGAAGGTATCGTTCGTGCGAACACCGCTGAACAAATTATGGAATGATCAACACGGAATGGTCCTGTCCTCAGAAGTTGTTCTGGTGACGACCATTCTGGTCCTCGGATCAATCGTCGGACTTACAACACTCCAACATGCAGTCACAACTGAACTTGTCGACGCCGCTAATGTCGTCGAATCGATAGGTGGAGAGCGGGGTAACACAACCTTTGTTTCCAACAACAACAGAGTTCCGGAGATTTTCGGAGACGGTGGGTTCTGAAGGCCGCCGTGTATCGTTGTAAACAATTCTCTTCACCTGAAACGCGCCGCGGTTCTCCTGACCTCGGCACGGCCGTGTGCCCGAAGGTCTCAAGTCGATGCCAGCCGCACTGACATCGCCTGAGACCTTCGGCTCGCACACCGAAAACAGTTTACCTACAGCAGTTTGCTTATTGTTGTGAACGGTACCCGCTCGCGGGAGCAGGCTGTCTTCGATCGAAAGGCGTCCCCGCGGCCACAAGTCAGCGTAATACGCTGTTAGCTGTATCGATCGGCAATTTGTTTTGCCCTTGCACGGTAAACGCGTTTCCCTGGACGGAAAACGTCTGGAACGCAAGTCCCCTGAAGCGACCCTGCAGCGCACCGCCGTGAAATTTTCGACAGGTAAAACGTTGGACATCTACCCTTCGCGTTGCCGGCGATTCACGCCCAAAGGGTCGGCACATCCACTGCCGAGGCTGGCAAGTCCCGGTCAACGGAAACACGTTCCCCAAAGCCCTGAAGGGCCGGCACATGATTCGCCGTTTGTGTCTGTTTGTAATCGCAGTTCGCCATAAGCTGCACCATCGCTACGTGCTATCGGCAATGTTTGGCGTTTCCGGACCGATTGTCGCCACCACTTGTTTCCTGCTGATCAATATCAATGACTGGTCTCCGGAGGATGCACAGCATCCCGTTACAGCAAATCCTACAGCGTATTACGCTGACTTGTGGCCGCGGGCCACGAGTCAGCAGGAACTGCTGTCGTCAGATTGCAGTTGTCTGCCGTGTCGTATCGCTTCCGGTTGGGCTGTTCGCAACGTACGGCGTTAACTCTGATGCCAGGGCGAAAGCCATCTTGAACTCTCAAGCCTGAATCCGGATATGATTTCCGAATTGCCGGGAACAACGTAACATCCTGCTGGAAGCGTGTTGCAGAAAGTTACGAAACAAGGTGATTGAAATGGAACGCGGAGTTGTCACGGAAATTGGTCGCAGTAGTACGCTGCGAAAGGTGGCGTTTTATGCGGTCGGAGTGGCCGCGTATTCGCTGATTGCGGTCTTCGTGAAGAACAGTGAAGAGTTCGGCAACCACATTGCGCTGCCGTCCGATCTGCATGCGGCTTTTACGCTGGTGCTGGGTTGGCTGCTGGTGTTCCGTACGAATTCGTCTTATGCGCGCTGGTGGGAAGCTCGCCAGCTGTGGGGAGCGCTGGTCAACGTCAGTCGCAACATGGCAATCAAGGTTGCTGACCTGTGCAAAGCAGGCGATGGCGAACTGAACAAGTTTCGGATCGAAATCGTCGCGTTTGCCTATGGTCTTAAGGACCATCTTCGCAACGAATCTCAGCTGCAGAAGCTGGATGGATTCGAAGCCTGCAACGATCATCCTTCGCACGTGCCTTCGTATTTAATAACGAGAATGTACGAAGAAATCGGTTCGTGGAAGTCCGATGGCTTCATTGATGGTGACGACTTGATCGTGCTGGACGCGGAAGCTCGGCAGTTTTTGGACATCTGCGGTGGTTGCGAGCGCATTCGCAATACGCGAGTTGTCCGGTCTTATCGAACGTTCGCTCGCCAATGTGTGGGGTTGTACTTGATCACCTTTCCGTGGGGTGTCGTGGACTCGTGCCGCTGGTGGACGGTGCCTCTAACAGCCATCGTTGCCTATTTTATGCTGGGGCTGGAAACCGTTGCCGAACACGTCGAAGAACCGTTTGGCTACGACGAAGACGACCTGGACCTGGACGGGCTGTGCAAGACCATTGCAATCACCGTGCAGGAGGTTTTTGATCGTCGATTGGCTCGCGGAGATGCGGCTTCCGTCAACGACACGCTCACGCGTGGCTGAGCAGCGGGGCGAAAACGTGTCAGCCGCACGCCGCAGCTATTCTTCCAGCTGCAGTCCGCCAAAGCCTTCAGCAACCAATCGGTTGGGGCGATAAAATTCGAAATGCTTGCCGGATAACGTATTCACTTTGTTACTGCGAACATCCAGATGATTCACTCGTACCGTGCCATTGCCTTCAGCCTTCATGATGAACTGCTGCTTCTGGTGATCGTACTTAATCTCATCGGCACCACTGGCTGACAGCACACGAGAACGCAGGCGGGCGTTGTCACGGGCAACGATCTCAAACGAGTTTTCCGACTTGCTGCCCCTGTCGATCGCACTGATTGTCAACAGTTCCGACAACAGAATGCCCGCCCGTTCGGGGAGTTCGCTGGTTGGGACATCCATGTTGATTTGATCGTCGATGTGCCTGGCAGGCGCGACGAGCGCCATGACGTTGTGCGTCAGGTTGGCTTCGCCGCGGTCAAGATTCCCTGTGAGGTCTCCGATGAATTCGACACGCAGGTAAACGAATGCGTTTTCTGATGTTTGCGCCGGCGTATTGGCTCGCGCGGTTGCGGGGGCTGGTCCCTGCATTTTTCCATCTTCGTCAGGACTGACTGACTCCAAAAACCCTCGCCCAATCGCATTGAAGTCGCCGGTGATCATGTTCACATTGAGGTCGGCGAATTCCGCGCCGTGCCGTCCGACGAGTTCATCGTCCAGCCACTGCTTGACACTGACTTTGACGGTATTGTGGCATTCAATGCGTTCGATATCAGGGGACTCTTTTGCGGTCCCATCGGAACCATCAGCCGCGATGGCATCAAACGTCTTGTCGTCTCCTGTTTTTTCCAGGACGATGTCTTTCGTGAAGTACACGGTCATCCCGGCACACGTCATTTCGACATCCTGAGTGACTCTGCGTTCCGCCACTGTGCCTTCCATGTCTGCATTCGGCTTTACCTTCATGACAACGCGGATGTTGCCGACGAATTTTGCGGAGCGTTTGTGGAGGACCATGTGGTCGCTCCAGAAAATATCGAGATCCGTTTCTTTGGCAAGTTTGCGTTTATCGAAGCCTTT
This sequence comes from uncultured Planctomycetaceae bacterium, assembly GCA_937919915.1. Classification (GTDB taxonomy): domain Bacteria; phylum Planctomycetota; class Planctomycetia; order Planctomycetales; family Planctomycetaceae; genus Fuerstiella. Next base: position 3,304 of record CALFOL010000710.1, on the reverse strand, counting down.
GTCTGTGGTAAAGCGAATACGCCCGCTGCCGCCGACTTTTATTTCAAGTTGACGATTTTCGGCTGCCAGGTCGATGCGTTGACCTTCCAGTTTGCGTGCCCCGCTGGAGAATTTGGCCGGATCGCCGAACAGTTTGATTTCCAGATCCTCAACCTGCCGTCCGGTGGCGTGCAGGGTGTTACCTGTTGCCGTAAAGCTATTGGCGGGGTTTGCTGATTGTCTGACGATTTCGACGTCACCATTCAGCCAGAGGTTCTTGAATTCCGGGGTTTTGTTTTCCGGGTCAACGCTAATCCCAACGACTGCTTCGAGATTGTCCGACGTGAACGAAATCTGATCCTTCTTTTTGCCATCTTTGTCCGTCGTTGAGCTTTTGGACGACGGTGTGCTGGCTGCTGTCTTCACTGGCGATGCGGCGAGGATATCTTCGAATTTCAATTTGAGCTTGTTTCTGAGCTGACCATTTCCCTCCGGTGACTTCAGAATGACGTTGCCTTCTGCTGTCATGAGTTGCGGGCGCAGTGTCGAGATTTCGAAGCCACTGGCTGCGGGGACCGATGATTCTTTGGTGTAGGAAACGCGGCTTACCTGGCGACCTGATTCATCGACCGCAGACTTGTCCTGTTGTGTGTCTGGCGGTGAAGTCGAGATCAGCTTCATGGCGATCGTATTGGCAGCCAGCTGAAACTGACTACTGGTTTCAGAGATCGACGCACCGCCGGTCAGCGAAACCACGCGTGTCAGCTCATCGGCTCCCATCTGCATCGTCAACGATTTCAGCCACGTCGCCTCAAACGCAACAGGCTTATCTGCGATCTTCTGTTCTGGATCTCCCTTTTTCGGCTCAGGGTGTCCAGTGAGTTTTCCTTTTCCGTTGAATTCCACACGCTGTATTCCTCCCGTCGGGGTGTGCAGAATTCGAATATGGGGCACCTGCAGCTTGTTGCGATTCTGGGCTTCGACCTGGACGTTTGTGAGCGAGTTGGCAGCACCGTTGCTATGGCGGTAGATGTCTATTCTTCGTTCTGCCAACGCATACGAGAGTTCATTGGCGACAACCGTCACGTCGTGTACACGAGACAAGTACACCACTTGTCGGCCCCATGCCTTAACGTGCTCCAGCTGCATCGAAGTGCTGGCAGTCGTCGTGTCTTCAGATGGCAGGGTTCCGCGAAAACGTACCAGCAGTTCCGGGCAGACAAGTTGGTCCGTAACCTTACCTGCGGACAAGCGTGTGACCACCACTTCATTACGAAGTGTTTTGATTTTCTTTTCGCCCTTGGCTGGAGGCAGACCGGAAAACGCACCTGTTCGCGTGAGCACTTCAAAAGAAAATCCTCCTGCGGCTTCGATCTGCAGTTCCTGATCTTCCTCATCCACACGCGTTGCGGGCATTACAAAATGGCACGTGACTCGACCATTCAGCCGCACCTGTCGAACCTCGGTCACATCCATCAGACCATCTCCCTGAGTCGAAGGACTCAAATAGATATCGACACCGCGCTTGGCGACACCGCGATGTTCGTCCGCCTGGAACGTCACCGGATCGCTGCTCCACAGCTTCAGCGTACGTTCATCAAGTTGAAAACTGGTGCCTTCGATTCTTAATCCGCGAGGCCCTTCGATGCGGACGTTACCTGAAAGTACACCGCCGACAATCCGTCCAAATTCGCTGGCGTTCGGCGAGATCGGAGTCGAACTTTCCAGACGAGCGGAATCCGCGACGATGGTAACCGGACGTTCACCAGGCTTGCCGTGCAGGATCATCGCGATGGGAGTCACGGTCACTGACCGGTCGTTATCCGTCAGACCGAAGTCGCGGCAATACAGATAGCGTCCGCCATCGTGAAAATGCTTCTTTGCATTTGCGACCCATCCATGATCGGGAAACCACTTTTCGGCCTGCTCAACAAGTTCTGTTGAGACCGTATTGCCGTGATCCTGACGGCTGACCAGCTGTTCTTGATGCTCGACATTCAAATACGGAGACGTCACCGTTCGAAACGCGACAAACAATCCTCCCAGCATCAGTGTTACCACGATGCTTCGCATGAATCTGCGGGAGGAATTATAGATGCTCATCTGATAGTGCGAATCTGTGTTTTAGGCAGAGCGATTGTGGAGTGCCGTCGGCGACGATGCTGATGAAGATCCAAATTCGGGCAACAAAGCGGAGCAGTCAAGGATGTCAGTAATATCGACCAGCCCTCGCGGAATACCGTCGGCGTCAACAACCGGTAGTTCGCTGAGTTTTCGGTCAGACATCAGCTGCAGTGCTTCGGGCAGTAATGCATCGGGGCGAATGGTGATTGGGTTAGCGGTCATGACTTCAGAAATCGGCCGGTCGACTAAATGGTCACGGCGTTGTTCGAACAGGCGAGCAAGGTCGCTGTCGGTAAAGATTCCACTGATGCGGCCGTTGGGTTTCGTTAGCACAACGGCGCCAGTTCGGCGGCCAGGCCGGCTAAGCTCGATCATGACCTCGCGCACTGTATCGCTGTCCGCAGCGACTCGAAAACTGTCTCCAGACCGCATCACTTCATGTACCGGTTGCAGCTTTTTGCCCAGTGAGCCGGCTGGGTGAAACATGGCGAAGTCGTTCTCAGTAAATTTCCGAGCACGACTCAGAACAAGCGACAGCGCATCGCCCATGGCAATCATCGCGGTCGTGCTGACTGTTGGTGCCAGCTTCAGATCACCAGCCTCGGCGTGGCAACCGATTGCCAACACAACGGCAGCCGCTTTGGCCAGGGCATTTTCTTTGTCTCGTGTAATGGCAATTACAGGAATTTTGCGACGCGAGAGTACTGGCAGCAGGCGCAGCACTTCTTCCGACTGACCGCTGTTGGACAGTGCCAGAACAATGTCCTGACTTCCGACACAGCCGAGATCGCCGTGTACTGCTTCTGTCGGATGCAAAAAGTACGCTCGCGTTCCGGTGCTGGCCATCGTGGCGACAATCTTCTGACCGATCAGCCCCGCCTTGCCAACTCCGGTGACAATGACGCTTCCGGTGGCTGCATGGATCATGCGAACGGCGTCGCAAAAAGACGCGTCAAGATTGTCCGCCATCACCATCAACGCATCTGCTTCGCGACGAATCACGCTCTGAGCTTCGCGCAATTGCTCGAGCTGCGTAATCGGAATCACGTCCGGATTGTCATCCGTAGATGATGGCATGGATTCTTCCCTGAATCGTTGTATCACCGAACTCATCCTGAGCTCAGGAAATCTGAAAACACATTGCCTCGCATGATAGTTGCGATCTTCTGTCGCGGTCAATGTGAATCAGATCAGGATCTGT
>CALFOL010000709.1 GCA_937919915.1 uncultured Planctomycetaceae bacterium | reverse complement strand
GCTCGTCTACTGCGAGTCATCGGACGGCCGGTGCTGGCAGCGTGGGCGATTGTGGCCGCGTTGCTGCTGGTGAGACTGTTCATTCAGTGGTATCGATTGTCGTTGCTGCTGCGGACAGCTCGACCGAACACTGACGTAGAATTCGCAGCCGCATTTCAGCAGACCTGCACGGCCCTTGGTGTACGTCCCGGCCGCATGTCAGTGCTGGTTTTTTCTGCAGACGTGTCCGGGCCAATCGCAGCTGGAGTCCGTTCGGCAAAAGTCGTACTGCCTGAATCTCTGGCACGTCAAATTGATTCAGCGCAGCTAAAAGAAATTCTTATTCACGAAGTTGCTCATATTGTTCGAGGCGACCAGTTGGTTGTGCTGCTGCAGAATATTGTCGGAGCGGTTTTCTGGATTCATCCGTTCGTCAGAATGTTGAATCGTCAATTGGCGAAGGCACGTGAAGAGGTCTGCGACAACTACGTGCTGTCCGTGACGGACGCACCGTCCTACAGCCGCACCCTGTTGACACTTGCACAACTACTGCAAAAACCGCGTCCGGTGCCGGAGCCGTCGGGCTGTTTACGTCACGAGGGAAGCTGGAACAGCGAGTCGGCGGGCTGCTGGACGAACAACGCAGCCGTGTGACGCGGCTCAGTCGAGCAACCTTCGCTTTGATCGGTGCGTTGTCGCTGGCACTGGCGATGACGGCGGCATTCGGCACGATCGCCCTGGCCACTGCGGCACAGGATGATGACTCAGAATCTGCCGCTAAAGATGTCGCGGCAGTGGATGTTGATGAGTTAAACGAGCCAGATGATGAAGTCGTTGTTCGTGGGATCGTTCGCAAACCAGACGGCTCGCCTGCAGCAGGAGCAACCGTGAGTTCGGTTGCCGTTGTGTTTGCGGACTTCGAACGGCAGTTGCCCGAAGACTTCGAACCCAAATTGACGGAAGTCACGACAGATGCGAACGGGAGATTCGAAGTCACTGTTCAGAAGAAGCCGTTTGGTGACCTCGATTTCACTAGCACGCGATTTGACGAATATTGGAAGCACGCCACGATTGCTGCATCGCTCAACGGATTTGGCGGCGACTGGATTCGGTTCAGTGATGTCAAACGGCCCGACGAATTGGTTCTGGCGCTCGTCGACGACATGCCGCTCCGAGGACGTGTTGTTGACCTGGAAGGCCAACCACTTGCTGGAGTGCCAGTCGCTATTGGTGGGCTGTCGCGTTCGTCGACAGGAGACCTTTCTGACTGGGTTAACGCTATCAAGGCTGGCGAGAACGCTCAGTACGCTTACAGACATGCTTCTCACTCGACGGATCCGGAACTACTCGGTGTGCCAGGGAATGTTGTGACAGACGCCGACGGACGATTCGTTATTCACGGAATGGGACGAGAACGACAGGTGACTTTGCAGATCGTTGGAGAGAACGTCGCATTCCAGCAAGCTGATGCTCTCACACGAGAAATGGCCGCAACACGTCGCATAATGTTTGCGGAAGAAACTCAGCAGGTCTTCGGAGCGGATTTCGTATTTTCGGCTGCCCCCAGTCAGCCCGTCGAAGGTACCGTTGTTGACGCAGACACCGGGAAGCCACTTGCGGACGTTGAAGTCAAGGCCGACCGTTTCGCGGGTTCTATGATGAGCGGTCTGGGTCATCTCAAAACCAGCACGGACAAGGATGGACGCTTTCGCCTGCTTGGACTGCCGAAATCGCAACCTGACGCCAAAGATAGTTTTCGATTCAACTATCTCGCTCTGCGGCCCAATGATGATCAGCCGTATTTGATGCGGCGTATGCAAGTCGCCGTGGGGCAGGGACTGGAAACAATTGACATGACGATCGAACTGCATCGAGGTATCTGGATCACAGGTCGAGTCACCAACAACGTGACCGGCGAACCGGTCCTCGGCCGTGCGGATGCACTACCTGCCCTATCGCAGCAACAAATATGCGATAGCGACCCCCGAATTTGACGACAACGGAAATGCGGATGGCAATCAAACCCGCTACCAGACCAACGAGAACGGAGAATACCGTCTAGTCGGTCTGCCGGGGCCTGCCGTGATTGGTGCCGAAAGCATTGTGAAGCAGTTTCGTTACGGCGTCGGCTATGATGCGCTAAAGTTGCCAGAAGACCGGCAAGCGTCATTCCGATTGTTCTACCGCAATCCAATCACGCCGAGCCGCAAATGGCCAAACACCATGTTGCGCATCGATCCCAGGCCAGACGTTGAAAACGTAACGCTGGATTTTCAGTTAGATCCCGGAACGTCTATCCAACTTCGTATCGTAGATCAAGCAGGCCAACCAGTTGTTGGCGCGGAGTTGCGTGGCCTATCGTCACGGCATGGTGCTGCCATCACGGAAGCGAAATCGTACACCGTTACAAATCTTTCACCAGACACAAAGCGTTGCGTCATCGTCCGGCATAAAGACCGTAACATTGGAATGGTCGCCCGAATTGGAACTGACGACATCAAGAACGGTCTGATGGTCGTGCGTCTCGAAAAATGTGTGACGGTTACAGGGAAACTGACTGACGAAGGCAAGCCGCTCTCTGGCGTGTCGATCGAACCTTTGGTCCTTCCCACGGAAGGTTTCAGTCAGAGGTTGAAGGCGGTTACGACGGACAGCGAGGGGCGGTTCACATGCACTCTGCTACCGGGCTGTGAATACAGATTGCTGGCGGAAGGAAACGGCGATTTGTTTGCAACGGTGGCCGACGACCTTACCGCCACACCAGGGGAAGACATCGACTTCGGTACGCTGACACTGAAGGATAGAAAATTCGTTAGCGCAAATCAGGGTGGTTCGCCCGCCATTACTCGTTCGGCCACTTCGATGCCGGGAGAGATCCCTTCGCCAGCAGAATCGCCGTTTGATTCCACGTCGGCAACGGCGGACGATTCCATCAAGGTCATCCAGGGAACCGTCACGGACGAAAACGGGAACGCGATCCCCAATGCTGTTGTCGCGGTCACGGGCATGAAGGCGGTTTCGCATCAGCGACCGGACTACGAGCTTATCACAGAAATGCTTGTTGGAAGCGACGGGAAATTCCGGATTTCATTGCCGCCCGCGATTTCAAAATCGCATCGAGAACTCAGCCTCCTCGCGATGGCGGACAAACGCGGAATCCATGAACGAGGAGTCAACCTGAAACAAGCCGTTGCAACGCTTGATTGCCGACTGTTTCCGGAAGAACTCATCAAAGTGCGGCTCGTTGACATCGATGGTCAGCCAGCAGCAAACCTGATTCTCGCTGCCGGCACCCCCGGAAATGGCACTCGGCATACAGGCATCAAATTGCAACATCGAAAAGACTTTGGCGTCTACAGGACTGATGAAAATGGATTGCTGACGGTGATGGGGCTTTCATCCGGCCAGGGGTTGATGTTGAAAGTTCCCGGTGACGAAAAATTCGCACCGCAGCGGATCGCTTTGAATACCAGCATGAAAGAACAACGTGATGAACAGGACGGGACCTACCGCCCGCTGGTGAAGAACGTAAAACGCGGTGAAACCGGAACGCTCGCACTGGCCCCTGCGAGAATCTTTGAAGGTGTCGTGCTGCTGGGTGAATCCGGGAAGCCCGCAGTCAACGCAAAAATCGTAGTGGATTCTTCGCAGCAGAAATTTGGGAGTTCGATGAGTGTCGAAGGTATGACAGACGGTGAAGGACGGTTCCGAGTCAACGCACTGCCCGGGATACGATTTAACATCGCAGCGCATCCGCCAACTGGGATGCCATACCAGATTCGCCAATTGCGAGACTTGAAATGGGACTCCAGCGAACGCACAAAGTCTATGGAGATCAAGCTTGCAGAGGGTGTGACCGCAACCGGAATCGTGGTGGACGCAATTTCGAAGAAGCCACTGGTGGCAGCGTGCATTCAGTACATTCCCGATCGCGTTCACAACAAGAATATTGTGCCAGGCGTTGTCACCGGCTGGCAGGGAATACAGAAAACGGACGAGCAGGGGCGATTCCAGATCTCGGTTTTTGCCGGACCGGGCACACTGTTGATTCAGGCACCTGAGAATGGAAACTATGTGCTCAAGGAAACAACTTCGCAAGCACTTGAGGGCGGTAAAGGGGGCCGTCGCGAATACGCTCACGCAATTCAACGAATTGATCCCGTTGGTGGGCAAACTTTGGATCTCGATCCTGTTGAGCTGAAGCCTGGGCGGACAGTGCGCCCGCACCTCACTGACGAAGACGGCAACAAGATCAATGAGGCCTTTATGGTGTCTCGACTGAAGATCTGGCCCCATTCTCCTCAATGGCGGGGGATGGGAGGTTCTCAGTTGGGTGGATGGGAACTGAAAGGGCTTGAAATCGGCAAGAAGTAAGCAGTCGCTTATATGTTTTCGCACATAATAATCTTCGAATCATCCTTA
>CALFOL010000708.1 GCA_937919915.1 uncultured Planctomycetaceae bacterium | reverse complement strand
GCAAATCGCCTGCTCCCACGAGCCCGACGCATCCACATGTTTAGGTAAACTGCTCCAGGAACAGGCCCGGCTCCGCCCAAGTCAATGCAGACCCGTTTAGTGATGAAACGAAAAGTGAACGCCTGGACGCTGGCTGTGCTGATGATGGAAACTATGGTTGTAGTACGGCCTCGGGGGCGAGTAGTGATACTGAGGTGTGACGTACTGTTCAACGATGATTGGTGCCGGAGCACGATAAGTTGGTACTGTCACGACGGGAGCAACGGGAACGACACGTGGTCGCTGCATGACCGTAATCACCGCCTGACTGACACCATTTTCATGCAGAGTGATCACATCAGCAACCTGAAGATCCTGACGTACGCCGTTTGCCTGCACGTGATTGATGATGACGGTATCGCTAAGTCCGCTGCGACTCATCGCGATCACGTCCTGAATCGTCACGGTTCGAGCGACCTGTTGCTGCTGGTAGTACTGCACTTGCTGTTGCCGGTGATATTGGTACGCACGCTCGTCCGCCAGCTGGCGATCTCGCGTATTCCCCATTGCGGCTCCTGTTGCCAATCCCAGAACACCACCGATCAACGCGCCAGCCAGCGGCTTGTCATTGTGTTCTCCGATGGCGGCCCCAGCTGCAGCGCCGGCAAGTCCACCCAGAACAGAACCTCGCTGAGTGTTGTATGGATACTGCGCGGCAGCGTTGCTGATGGGCAATGTGAGAACCAGCAGGGCGGGCAACAAATAGCGTTTCATCAGTCAATCTCCTTATTGACGTCTCCTCCATGAGCAGAACAACGGGGCAAGCTACGACCTCCTCCATTTAGCGTCAACCCCGATACGTCCTGCACCCGACTCAATGTCTCACGATGGAGTGTCCAGCACGTTGTCAGCATGATGAGCAAGCAAGTGAAGAATTCCTGTTAGTTCACTCGTTTGCGCGTCGTGCCTGGCGTGAGTCGCGGGTGATGTTGACCTACAGCACTTCCTGCTGACTCGGGGCCGCGGAGGGCGCGAGTCGGACTGGGAGAGCCGTCTCCCACGAGCCAGACCTGCTCACGACTGATTGGGATTCGCTGTAGTCGAAAACGGTGAGATTCCTGCAGGAAAGGCACACGAACTCGGCGTTCGCAGAGATTTTTAGCCAGCATCGTTCGAAAACAGTGAGTTGCCAGGCCTCCCGAGCTATCACGATTGACATCCAGCAACGGCTCCCCCACATTAGTTTACAGCAAAGACCGACAAGCGTGCCCATTCGCTGTCAGCTGTTAACTTTCCCGGGAGCCTTAGCTGTGAAAATGTCCTTCGTTCTCTTCGTCGCCGCTGTTGTCCCCTCCTGTTCGCCAATGTGTGAGGCCGCTGACTGGACACAGTGGTCGGGTAATGATCGCAAAGGCAACTGGACGGAAGACGGCATCCTCACGTCGTTCCCCAAATCCGGACTGAAGCCACAGTGGTCTGTCAAAATCGGATCGGGCTATTCCGGGCCGGTGATTGCGAAAGGACGGATCTACGTCGCGGACTATTTGCCGAAGAAAGAGTCGAAAACTCTGGAAGCTATCGAACGTTTGGTCTGCCTGGACGAAAACACAGGAGACATTCTGTGGAAGCACGAATGGGAAACTCACTACAGGCGGCAGTTGCAGTCGTACGCCACGGGACCACGAGCGTGTCCGTTGGTCGATGGTGATCGCGTCTTCGCCATCGGAGCAACTGGTCAGGTGCTGTGCCTGGATGCAGCATCTGGCGCGATGATTTGGGAATACGATGCTTTGGAATCGTTCGGGGCGAAGGTTCCTGTCTTTGGAGTTTCGGCGGGGCCGATCGCCTATCACGATTCTGTCATTTTTCCGTGCGGCGGTTCGGACGGACTTTTGCGAGCATTCGAAAAGTCGACCGGAAAACCGCTTTGGAAAGCGCTGCCGGCATCTCACGATCTTCCGTATTCCTCGCCCGAACTATTTGAAATCGATGGCGTTGACCAGTTGGTGCAGTGGAGCAAAGAGCACCTGACCGCTCTGAACCCTGGCAATGGAGAAGTGCTGTGGCAGATACCGTTTAGTGCGCAGTCGAACATGGCGATCGGTCGACCGGTGCAGATAGGCAATCGAATTCTGGTCAGCGGTTTCTATGACGGCTCGATGCTGGTCGAAGCCACCGCAAGCGGCGCAAAAATGGTCTGGAAGAACGGCGGCGAAGGAGAAAAACCAAATCAGACGGCCAGTTTGCATGCGGTCATCACAACTCCAGTCGTGGAAGACGACCACTTCTACGGCACATGCAGTTACGGTGAACTCCGCGGATTGACGCTAAAAGATGGCGAACGCGTCTGGGAAAATCTGGAATTCACTCGCCAGGGCCGCTGGGGTTCGATGTTCTGGGTGAAGAACGGTGATCGCTATTTTGTTAACAACGATCTTGGTGAATTGCTGATCATGCAATTCACGCCGGGCGGCCCGAAAGTCATTGACCGCACTCAACTAATCAAGCCCGACACTCAATGTGGATACGGGCCTCGTCGATTCGCGGATGCTCTTGTGAACTGGGTGCATCCGGCCTACGCCAACCGCCATGTTGTGATTCGCAACGATCACGAAATCCTACGAGTGTCACTTGCCGCGGAATAAAGCGCATAATGCGACTATTGAGTCGACATCGCACAGCCACGCGGAGAAGTTTCTCGAGATTTCGCCCTCCCTGCGTTCATACAGGCCAGACGCACTTCGAGCCGATTTATACGCAAATAAGAACATGTCACGACCGATCACTGATCGAATCTACTAACGCTCAGCAGCTGACGGACGGCCATGGCCAAAACTGGAATCGTTGAATCGTTATTCCGGCCGGCAACTGGTATTCGTCGCCTAATACGGAATCAGCGTGTCGCGTTCCAGCAGTGCCGCTGCCATTTCCCCCATGAACACCACGACTAGGCCGGCAAACAGAACGCCCGTGGCGGATTGGGTGTTTCGGTGCTTCAGAATTCGCCAAACCATGATCGTCATCAGGATCGGTGTGATAACTCCGCCGGTCCAGCGAATACCGAACCAAATCAGGTGAGTCGAATCCTGCAAAGTCACACCGTTCACCGCCAGCGCCCAGACTGATGCGACTAGTCGCAGCCCGGAAGCTGTCAGGATTGCGGCATTGAACCACCACAAAGGATTGATGCTCATCGTAGGGGTAGTGAGATACCAATGCCCTAACAGCATTCCTGTTAAAACACCGCCTATCAGTGCCGCGGAGGAAAAGTCGGACAGAATTTGCTGAGGCACCGAACACTCGTTCGGCACATTGATGGCGTGCAGCCCTAAAGCGGCGACACACAGCAATGTCACGAGGTGAATGCACAGATTCCCCGGCAGACGCCGACCTAACGCCCAGAAGATTGAGCCCGCGTAGGCAATCACGGCCACTGCGATTGCGATTGTGCGAATCCACCACGCGACGTACACAGAATCCCCGGTTAGGCGGAGTGAGCCAACGCCGATATCGGCTGCGGTTGTCGTGTCTGTGATTTGCTTTGGCGTCCACGTCTGTCCGGCAGACAGCAGCAACGCACACAGCACGACCAGTCCCAGCAGCACTCGCATCTGAATACGGAAGAAGCCATCCGTGACGTCCTTGCGAGGCATCAGCCACCACAGCATGGTGACCCCTGCGGCAAGTTTAAGCACAAACAACGCGATCATTAGAGCAGTTTACTTATTGTTGTGAACGGTACTCGCTCGCGGGAGCAGGCATTCTTCAACAGAAATGCGTTCCCCGCGGCCACAAATCAGCGTAATGCGCTGTAACGGGGATTCTGTTCTACGTTTTGTTGATCAGCGCCATTGCTTCGGCTCTGCTGGACGGATCGTTCTTCAGCAAACCCCGCACCGCACTGGTGATCGTGAGTGCGCCAGGCTTTTTGACGCCGCGAATTGTCATACACGTATGCTCAGCCTCAAGGACAACGATCACGCCTTTGGCGTCGAGTTCTTTTTCGATCAGGTCAGCGATAGTGTGAGTCATTCGTTCCTGAACCTGCGGCCGACGCGACACTTCGTCGACGACACGAGCCAGCTTGCTGAGCCCCGTGACTCGACCGCGCGGGATGTAGCCAATATGAGCGGTTCCGATGAATGGCAACAAGTGGTGTTCGCACATGCTGTGAAACGTGATGTCCCGCACCAGCACCATTTCGTCGTATTCTTCTTCGAAGACTTTGTGCAGATGCCTTCCGGGTTCGACATGCAGCCCGCCAAACATTTCCGCATACATTCGCGCAACACGGCTCGGCGTTTCCTGCAAACCGTCGCGTTCGACGTCTTCACCAACGGCCGCCAGAATTTCGCGAACGGCCGCTTCGATACGAGGCTTGTCGATGTGTCGTGCTTCCGGAGGAGTGGCTCCGCTTGCGATAAT
>CALFOL010000707.1 GCA_937919915.1 uncultured Planctomycetaceae bacterium | reverse complement strand
GACAGCGGTGCGCTACAACCATCCTTGGTTCGAGCCACTCGACGCGGCTGGATGGCACGCCCTGACCGCCTTTCACATGGAACACCATCGCCGATAGATCGAGCGAATTCTGAAGGGCCGCTGACGCGTTTGAGCCCGCAGCTTTGTGTTCCGCTGATTCTTTAGTTATCGGGAATATCGGTGGGAACCGGGACGCCCTGCTGCTTCAAGTATGCAAGGACCTGATTCACACGTTGAATATTCGCTGCAGACAGGTTGTAGATCCGTATCGAATGCCCAATCGTCGCCACCGGCTGAATCTCAGGAAGTCGGAACCAGCCAAACGTGTTGAACATGACGGCATCGTACCTTCCGTCGGGGTGGCGAATTGTATGTGGACCACCGCGGACGAAATTCACACTGATCGCATACCAGCCGGGCCGTAAGGAATCGTTGTTCGGCAGCGAATACGGAATGCCAAGGTCAACAGGATTCACCATGCCGAAGTACGCCAGTCGCAGATCCTGAACGTCGTGCTCCTTCACGAAGTCCCGGAGTTCGAAGAGGTCCTGTCCCCAGTCCAGATTCGAATCCACCAGCAGCGTGTCGGCTGTCTCCGGGCCCCCCGACAATTCGTTGAAATAGCTCAAATAATGCGGATGACAACGCAAAGTGGAGGCCAGTCCAAATGTTGCAGCAATCGCCAGAAACTGTGGCAGGCCGATTCGTCGCACGCCCACAGAAGCGACCTGTCCGGCAAAGAGAAACAAAAAAGGGAACACAGGCAGCAGATAGCGGTGACCAAGCTGCATATGCGACAGGCTGGCGACCAGCGTTAGCAGCAACACCGGTAGCAGAATCGCGGCCTGAAGTCGGAAATTGCGATGGCTGCGCGATGGCCATATGGTCACCAGCAGACTCACTGCTGCGAGAATTTGCGTGGCGTGCGGAGTCTTGTACCACAACGTGTACAGGTAGTAGCTTCGAAATCCCTCGAACGACCACTTGCCATTCAGGTACACCGGGTGCAGCTGTTCCATGATTGTACGTTGATGATCAATGCCTTCGATGTAGTCTGCTGGTAAAGGAACGGGCATAGTCGTCCACGGAACAAGCCGCTGAATGGCGGTCATCGACTGGCTTTGAGGTTTGAATTCGTTCAGCGGCCGTCCCGTTCCACGAAACAGAAATCCCATGTTGACCGTCAGAATGGTCACCAGCAATAACGCCGCCCACTGCTTTGCGGTAACCGAAGTTTTCTGTTTGTCGCAGTCCCCGTTGCCGCACCGCCGAACCCACCAGATGGCGATAATCACCGGTGCCGCCAGAATGCAGGTGAACTTCACAAGTTGAGCCACTCCGAACCAGAACCCCAGCCACAACGCTCGCCGCCATGTAGGTCTTTCGGCATATTTCCACGCCGCTCGAATCACCAGGAGCATCGCACAGGCCGCCGGTACGTCAGAGGTCACCAATGGTGCATTGGCCAACACGTTGGGGCTGAAACACCACAGAATCACGCTGGTCACGGCGGCTCCCGGTCCGAACAGTTCCAGCGCCCAGCTGGCGAGCAGCCCTGCGACGAACAGAGAGACCGCGATCGTCGACAGGCGAGACAAGCTGATCAGCCGGGAGTATCGATCGTGGTTGGCCGCAACAAAAGTATCAGCGCGGGTTTCTTTATCTGCGTCGTCAGCCACGTCGCCGGTTTCTGCACCGGCGATCACCAGCGGAATGGCAGACAGAACGCGTGGCAGTGGTGGATTCAGATTGTCATAGTGAAACTCACCATGAGTCAAATTCCACAAGCCGACGGGGATGTGCCAGTACTCGTCATGTGTAACGCAGGTATTGAATGCCACATTCAGCAGGACACCTGTATGAACAACCATGACCAGCGCGACCACGACACCGGCAACACGATGTGATTTCCATGTGCGCTGACCGTCATCGGACATTCAACGCGCTTTCTTAAGGAACGATCAGCGAAGTATTGTCGCGGACCTGGGGACTAAACGGAGAGTCGATATTTTAATGGCTTCGCGTTGCGAATGAAAGACAGCTCCACTGCCTACAGCAGTTCCGGGTACATCAGCTGGTTGAGAGGTTTCGAGTCTTGCGATTTTGAACGCGAGTCTCGGCTGAAAGTATGCCGTTACGGTGGCCCACTGGGTACCACATCTTGCCGTTCAGGCAAGTTGTGTCGCCTCGCCGACCGGAAATCTGTCTGCATCGCGCTCAAACAAAGCGACGTCGATTCTTCGGCCGACGTGGCAGACAGGTGCCCTATCGCTGCGCGACACGCCTTCTTCGAAGACGTGCCACCCATTCACACCGTTCCGTTGAGCATTGATAGACTGGGTAGGCCGCAAAGTTCCTTCGGCAGCAATAGTTTGTGAACTGACACACTGTCTTTGACCGTCCTGTTGTTGCGTTTAGGCATCATTGACTTACATCCATCACGATCGCATAGATCATCCGGGGATGTTGTCTTTCTTCCACCATCATGCATGACTGTCGCCATCGCGAATGTGTAGCGTTTCCGAACAGCGTTGGGCCGATGCTGTCGAGCTCCCCTCTCTTTCTACTGGAAATCCCGGAATGCTCGACAAACTGGTCCGTACCGCGATGTTTGAAACCATGGAATCGATGATTCTGATGTCTGCCAGTATGATCGAAGGTACGGAGGCAGGCGAATGAATCAACGGTGACGACGCTAATAACGCAATTTTCCCAGGCGGCGGGGACGACGAGATTTATGCTCCCCTGGGAAGCAATGCCATCGATGGCGGAGCCGGAAACGACTTGCTGCTGGTGTACGGTGGGCTTAGAGAAGACTACAGTGTCCGCCCGCAGAGTGATGGCTCATTTGTGCTTATCGGCGCTGGATTAAATGGGCTGCCGACAGTGAATTCGCTGCGTTCGGTGGAAGGGATCGTGTTTGACAACGGGCTGCGGACTCTCGATACAGAGCTGTCTGATGCGTTGGCAAATGGACCGAGGACGAGTGACCTCGTAGAAGTTCCATCAGCGCTGATGTTTGAAGCTTTCCTTGAGGAAATGCTCGTCGCTGAGGAGCCCATCCTCCCTGAAGAACCGTCCGCTCCTGAAGAACGGTTCGCCGCTGCACCGCCTGTCCCCGAGGATGTATTCGTCCCTGAAGAAGTGAGCGTCCTCGAGCAAGTATTCGCCGCTGAGACAGCGTTCGTCCCACAGAACGATACTCCGCCGGTTGCCTCAGGTGATTTCCTCGGGCGTGTTGTTGAGCTGACAAATGAGGTCAGGCGGCAGAATGGACTGCAGGATTTAACGGTGAACAGCCAGCTGCAGCAGGCTGCTCAAGTGCATTCTGAAAACATGGCCTCTCAGGATTTTTTTGGCCACAACGGTCTCGACGGAACGTTGCCATGGGACCGCGGCTTAGCTGCCGACTATGACTATCGATTCTATGGTGAGAACATTGCCGCTGGTCAGCAAACTCCTGAAGAAGTTGTGCAAGGCTGGGTGAATAGCCCAAGTCACCTTGCCAACATTCTGAATCCGGCCGATACCGAAATCGGTGTAGGCTATCTGTTTCTGGCAAACGATCGCGGCGATGTGAACTTCAACCACTACTGGGCACAGGAATTCGGGACTCGACGCTAAATGCGGAGCAGCTAAAACTCGCGTATCTAAGTCTAAGAGTGCGGCTGTTCGGCTAGGCACAGCGCCAAAGCCAGAGAATAGCGTCCGGGGACAAGGTCAATCTTCGTCGCGTACATTGCGTGGTCGTTTTCGTCCAGGAATTCCCCGTCGCTCTTCAGCACAGGCAGCACATTGTCCCAGTGCGGCGAAAGTGCGGACATCGACTTACCGTCGTCCTTGTGTATGCGACTTCCGTTGCGGTCCATTTGGAGCAGGATCTGGCAGTCGTTGTCCAGAACAAACAACCGACCGCTTGTTCGAAAACGGTCGCGAATCTGACCTTCAATGAGTCGGTCCAGGCTGGCTTCGATCATGACGAAGCCGAACAGTTCTTCTGTTACCGTATCAAACACCGGAACTCCAGCCGCCAATCGGCTTGATGATGGAGCCTCAGAACGCCCTTTTGTTGGGCAATCAGCGGACAGTGCCACGTACACCTCGTCCGGCTTGCCGTCCAGGGCTTTTTGCATGCACGTCGTCAGCGATCCGGCTTCCAACCTGCTTGCGGGAATGCCGCGAACGTTGAAGACATCTGACGTCTGGCGTTCGATTCTCACCAGCTCCTGGTAGTTGTCGCCCTTGACCTGAGAGAACGACACCGAACAAAAATCACAGTTGGTTCTCAACAGTCCGCCATAGATCACGGCCAGACGCTCACGCCATGTTGCCAGAGTTTCTGACCCACGACTGGCCTCAGCATCCACGATCCCCTGAATCGGTGGCAGGCAGGACATGAATCTGACATTCCGTTCCAGGTCACGAACAGAAGACAGCATCGTGGATCGCAGTTCGCGGCACTCACTTCTGGCGTTCGCGTACTGCTGTCGCCGTTCGCTGCGCCCTGCAATCCAGCGCTGCATGGCGTCGGACATTTCCGTCACGGTCTGGTAACGGGAATGCGACTTGAACTGCATCGCCTTGACACAGATCGCTTCCAGGTCAGCAGGAATCGAAATCGCATTGTCACGGGGTCTTGGCGAAGGGCCTTCAGAGACAATCTTCAACAATGCCGGCATCGAAAGTTTCTGGCCGCTGGAGACGCTCTTCTGATGCGGTGCGTTTCCCGTCAGCATGGCAAACAGGATCGCTCCCAGTCCATAGATGTCAGTGCGCTGGTCCACCTTTTCGAGATCACCCGCTGCCTGTTCTGGTGCCATATACAGCGGTGTGCCGATGATTTCGCCGGCCATTGTGCGGTTGATGGCACTGTCGGATAACAGACTGTCTCCGGAAATTCCGCCGCTCGGATCCAGGTCATCTGCGATTTTCGCCAGCCCCCAGTCCAGCACAATCACCTGGCCAAAACTGTCGAGTGCCACATTCTCGGGTTTCAGGTCGCGGTGTATCACGTTTCTGGAATGAGCGTACGCGATTGCCTGGCAGACGCCAATAAAGGCAGTGAGCAACCGATGCAGAACCATCGTCACATCTTCGCCAGTCGCTCTGCGGTCGTGGTATTCTTCGATCGCGTCAACCAGGGTGCGTTTGCCGACAAATCGCATGGCGTAAAACGGCTGTCCCGTGATGCCATCCACACCAAACTCATACAATGGCACGACATTGGGATGTTCCAGTTGCCCGGTGATTTCCGCTTCGCGTTGAAACCGTTCCCATGCTCGTGGAAATTCTGCGGCTTCAGGATTCATTTCCTTCAACGCGACTTTGCGTTTCAGCATTTCGTCGCGTGCCAGCCAGACCGTGCCAAGTCCTCCGCGGCCGATTTCTTTCAATAGAGAGAATCTCGTTTTCGTGCTGCGTTGTTCTGACTCGTCGCCATCAACCGCCGGGGAGCTCTGGGTTATAGAGCGTTCTGTGAACGTCGAGTCCGAATTTTGCGACACAGTGGCCGACAGGTTGAAGGACTGCAGGCGTGCGCTTTCGGTCAGCAGGCACTGTTTGATCTTATTTCTGGCGTCGTCTGACAGTCCTGGTGCAATCGATGAGTCGCCCATTCGAGACTTCTGTGCGACGTCGGACAGTGAGTCCTGGATCAACTGCGATAGTTGAGCATACGCCTTTGATTCCTTGCAGGTGGCCATTGATGCTTCGATTTGCTGCTGCTGAGCGGCGTTCAGCGTTCCAGATACGGACTTCGAAATCAGTTCCGATTTATTTCTGTCATTGAGCATTCTGCGTCACCTCCTCGTCCATCAGCCACTTCGAACCGACGCACTTTGCCAGAGCCAGTCGGGCTCTGTGCAACCGAACCCAGAGGTTTGACGAAGTGATTCCGAGTTCTTTACAGATTTCTTCTGTTTCCATCTCTTCCATCACGCTTAACACAAACACGTCTGCCTGACCCTTGGGAAGATGCTTCAGGCAACCCTGAACAACTTCCCAGATCTCCTGCGATTCCAATGTGTCTGTCGGGATAATCGAAGAGAACGCACCTGTCTTCCAGTTGCCGTTCTGATCAAACAGTTGCGTCGAAGAATCGTTGCTGTCTTCGTAGGATCCATCGCGATCGTAGCGGTTACGCATCCGCACATAGTCGATGAGTTTGCGTTTCAGAATTCCCAGCAACCACGCGCGTTCGACACCGTCTCCGGTGAACCGATCCTTAAATCGAATCCCGGCGAGAAAAGTTTCCTGCACAACTTCTTCGGCCGCCGCATTGTCCCGCAGGCGCGAAAACGCGTAGCGGTACAGGTAGTCGCCATAATCATCCACCCAGCGGGCCGGATCGATGATCGGCTCAGTGGTGTCGTTCGAATCCTGCAAGGCAACGCTCCTCGGTCGTTGTGTTTCTAATCGTTGTACGCACCGTAGGCGGCGGGACTTCAGCCTGCCGCGGCACATAAAACGTAACGTGCGAAGCGGTGAGGCTTAGGCCTGCTTTTGGTCCGGATATTTTATGCGACCATGATGGACGGCCAGAAGCGACTTCACCAAAGATTTTTGAATGACTCGCAACTCGGTCATCGTCAGGCCGCTTTCATCGAATTGCCCGTCCAGAATTCGCTTCAATGTGATCTCGTTCACCAAAGATTGAATTCTCTTGGGGGTGGGTTCGCTTAACGTACGGCTGGCACTTTCTACGGCGTCGGACAGCATCATGACGCCGGTCTCTTTGCTCTGCGGCTTTGCCCCGGGATAGCGAAAAGTGGATTCGTCTGCATCCGTACGGTGATCTTCGTCCGCACGGTTGGTCGCTTCGCGGAAGAAGTATTCCACCAAAGTGGTACCGTGATGCTGTTCGATGAAGTCAATCAGCTTCCGTGGCAGATTGTGCTGTTCGGCCATTTCAATGCCGTCTTTGACATGCCCAATGATGATCAGAGCACTCATCGCCGGCGCCAGATTGTCGTGGGGGTTCTCCTGCCCTTCCGTCATGTTTTCGATAAAGTAGCCGGGCTTCAATCCTTTTCCGATGTCATGGAAATACGCTCCGACTCGCAGCAATAGACCGTTGGCACCAATCGCATCAGCAGCCGCCTCGCCAATGGAAGCCACGCTGATCGAATGGTTGTACGTCCCCGGTGCCCGGCGCGCAAGTTCCTGCAGCAACGGATGAGACACATCCGTCAGCTCCAGCAGACTCATGTCTGTTACGATGCCAAATGCTGTTTCGATAAACGGCAGAATTCCACCGACAATAAAACAGCATAACAGTGACCACACACCAAATTTCAGGCCCAGCATCAGTAGCGTTGGGTCCTGCCAGGCTTCGGGAAAGTCATTCGAACCGATCAGATTGATTCCCCACACGCTGATGAACGCCACAAACGCCAGCCCGACTCCGATCTTGATAATCGTGGATCGTGAGGAAACCTGTCGCAACGGGACGATGGCCGCAAACGACAATGCCATCAGAACGCTAAAGTGTCCAACCGTGCCCACTGTCGACATAGTAATCAAGAGTGACAAACAAAATGATGTGAGGATCGCCAGCAGTTGATTGTGAACCACGGACAAAATCATGACGGCGGCCAGCAGAGGCACGACTTCGGCTCGCCACGGATCGAGGCTAAGCCAGCAACTCAGAAACACCGCCGTGGAACAGATAAAGATCAGTGCAACCAATTGGCCAACTTCCTCCAGCAACTGAGGCTCAGATCGCTGCAGATACACTCCGAACAGCAACACCATCAGCGACACAACCAGTGTGGAACCACCGAAGCGAGCACAGCGCTGCAGTAACGTCACTGTCATCTCGTGAGCATTGTATTCTTCCCGCAGACGTTCGATCTTTAGCAGGTCAATCTGCGAACCGGCGTCAACGAGAACTCGCTCCTTCGGATAGAACTCGTATTGGTCTGCAACCGCATCGGCCGATTCCCGGATTCTTTCGGCTGTCGTTACCTTGTCGTACGTCAATTGCCCTTTCAGGCGTGCCCTCAGCCAATGTTCAACCGCAGGGCGAATCTGCACAAGATTCGGAGACGTTGGCCAGGCCTGACCGATGCTGCCGGTCTCCAGCAGTTGGTCTTCCAGCGTCACATGTACCAGCAGGTTGTAGCTGATGGTCTTTCCCATGTTGTCAACGATTTCAATCGGTCGCTGCGGTGTCAGGCGGTCTTCGGACAGACCAATGCTGGCGCGGCCTCCATCGTCAAGGATTCCGGTTTCGCGTGGCTTGTACAGTAACGCTGAAAATTCCAGCTCCATCTGTTCCAATCGCACGCCGATCGCGATGTCCGATTCGGCCAGAACGGATTTGACGAGTTCAAATCGTGTTGTCGGTGCGGTCCCTTTTTCCTGATCCGCCGGGATGACGGTTGCCAGACCGAAGCTGTCCGCAACTTCCGTGGGGACGCTCGCGAGGTCGCTGGCGTTGGCGACGTCGGTCAGTTCTTTTCGAAAACGCGAATAAAAGTCGGTCCAGAAATCATTGTTCTGAATAAACACCAGCCGCGCGTCCTGTTCGGCGCTGAACCTTTCCCGCTCAGTCGCTTTAACATCCTTGATGCTGAAGTCTGTGCGAGCCTGCACGCCACTGGATGAAATCTGGCCTTCCCGGTATGAGAAAGGTGATCGCCACGACTGCATCGCGATCTGCAGAATCAACACAGCAAACAACGTCAACAGGACCAACGTGAGGATACGATAGTCCTGCAACGCGGTGGAGACCTTTTCCCAGACAGAAGGTGTGGGGCGGAAGACCCGAGTTTGTCTTGTGCGGCGAGTGCCGAAAAATGACATAGTTGCTACGCTGACGGAGTTGCGTCCGCCACGCTGATGTGATGCAGAGATTCAGGCCTACTACGTTTCGACGAATCCGTGTCTCGATCGTATGTGGCCGCGGCGTTAGCTGGCATCGCTGCCTGAACCTTCCACTGCTTCATACGCTGAAACGATCTCTCTCACCAATCGATGACGGACAATATCGTGTCCTGTCAGCCGCACAATGGCAACCCCCTTGATATTGGAAAGACGCTGAATTCCGTCCATCAGTCCACTTCGCGTGTCTTTTGGAAGGTCATTTTGTGTTCCGTCTCCGGTTACCACGATTCGGGAATTTATCCCCATTCTCGTTAAAAACATCTTCATCTGCGTAGTCGTCGTATTTTGCCCCTCGTCCAGAATCATGTAGGTGTCGTTTAGCGTCCGTCCCCTCATGAATGCCAAAGGCGCGATTTCGATGACATCGTTCGCCATCAGCCGTCGCACCTGGTCAAAATCGAGCATGTCGTTCATCGCATCTAGCAACGGACGGACAAACGGATTGACTTTCGCGAACATGTCACCCGGAAGAAAACCGAGCTTCTCGCCGGCTTCAACCGCGGGTCGTACCAACACAATTTTACGAACACTTTCTTCCCGCAGCGCCCGCAATGCCTGAGCGACGGCGAGATACGTTTTTCCGCAACCGGCTGGACCATCACAGAACACCAGCGGGTGCTTCTCCATCGCTTTCATGTATTCCGCCTGACCTTCGGTGCGGGGACGAATGGCAGCAACTTTATCTTTTCCTCCTCGCCCCGTACGCACATCGTCAGTCAGGTGTTCTTTGCGGCTGTCCGCGAACACGGCGCTGCGCTGATTCACGTCGGCGTCCAGGTCCGGTTGTTCAGGGTCGAGTGTTCTCACGATATCGCTTTCCAATAGTTCCGTGTTTGTCCGGAGAATGTTTCGCCACTCTCGCAACACTTCTTCGCACCGATCAACCTGCTCAGACTGGCCTGATACGTTTACCGTCGTTCCTCGCAGAACGATCTGTGTTCCGGTCAGGTTTCGCACGCGGCGCAGGTAGTCGTCCTGAGGACCAAACAATGCCTGAGCTTCGAATTGATCTTTGAGATGAATGTTTGCTTCAGCCATTTGTTTTCGCGGCGTTTTGAATGAAATCGTGTCCCCCACCGGAGGCAGAGATTTTCTTTGCTGTGCAGTGAGTCTTGATACGTTTTGTATTTTCACGCCCGAGGTAAGGCAAGCGACCCTGTTTTATGAAGGAAGGTTCGCAAGTTCGCCTCCGAAAGCCCTCGAACTCGGCGTAACCGCTTCACGCGGCACTGCCGGAGTCATCCGAATCTGACGCATCGCTGGCACGGTTTACCAGTTCCCCACAGCGGAATACGATGAATTCCAATTCGCCGCGGGCGTTTCCCGTCCGTGGTGTACAATTTTTCCGACAAGTTTGCACAACCTTCGCAATCGACTCACGATGCCTGCTCCGGCAGAAAAACCTGCGGCCACCACTAACGGAATTCCACGCTCGGAAGCCCTGCCGGACGCGACTGCGCTGAAAGATAAGACGCCGGAGTGTTTCCGGACGTCCTCTGCATCCTGCGTATTTCTATTTGGCCTGGTAATCATCCTGGTGCTGTTCTTCGGGAGTGCTCCGCTGTGGCATTCGGACCTGTGGGACCATATCAACTACGGTCAGCGGATCATTGATACCGGCTCAATTCCGGCCACGGAGCCACTGCTGCCGCTGGCCGAAGGCATGCCGATGGTCAATACCGCCTGGGGAGCTCAGGTTGGCATGGCGGCGATCTATGCCAACGAACGTCTTGGTTTGCCGGGCCTGCAGTTCGTGAATGGTCTACTGGTGGTGATCGCGCTCGGGACAGTTGGCTGGGCGATCCGCAGACTCAGCGGCTCCGTCGTGTTTGGAATGCTCGGGTATGTAGTATTCCTGATCGTCAACTGGCAGCAGTTTCTGGTCTTCCGTCCACAACTCATTGGTGTCACGTTCTTCTCAATCCTGCTGGCGGTTCTCGCGATTAATGGCACGCGGCGAAGGTACGCGTGGTTTGCCTTGCCAATCATGTTCGCAGCGTGGGCGAACCTGCACGGATCATTCGCCATGGGCTTGGCATTGCTGGGGCTATTCACCGTCGGTCGCTTCCTGGATATTGCTCTGCGAACGCGATCGCTGCGGTTGGCGATCAGAAGTCGCTCTGCGTGGCAGCTTGTCCTCCTGTTACAGCTGTGTTCTGCCGCGGTGCTGCTGAATCCGAACGGTCTGGCGACTTACAGCGAAGTTCTGCGAGTCGGCGGTCACCCGAATATCTCGACGATGTACGAATGGGATCCGCTGACACTCAGAATGAAGCAGGGGAAGGCAGCTGCGGTCGTCGCTGCGTTGCTGTTGTTGACGTTGCGACTCAGTCCCCGGCGACTAAGGGCAGAACACATGCTTGCGCTGCTGGCGACCGGCGGATTGGCATTGTGGTCAGCGCGCATGATCAACTGGTTTGCTCCCGTGACCGCACTGGTGTTGGCCATTCATGCCGCTGCAGTCTGGCGAATGCTGCTGAAACGACGGCGGAGCATTCAGCCACCCGTTTATCGCGGCTACTGGACTCTGGTCAGCCTTGGGCTGTGCTGGATCTGCTTCGGTTTCACGACGCTCGGGGTGCAAACAATTCATGGAAAGCCTTTGGATCCGCAACATTCGTTATCGCGTGCCACACCGATTCAGGTGGGACGATATCTGTCGGAAGAAGCCGTGATTCCCGCAGGCGTGGCCTTCATGCCCGCTGAGTGGGCGGGCTACCTCGCCAATGTCTGTGGTCAGAAACTCCGGCCAATGGCCAACATTCACGTGCACGTAATCCCGGAAGAAGTTTGGATGTCGTATGTGTGGTTGCTGGACGGTCCCGATGAATGGCAGAGCCTGTTTGATCGGTTCGGAATCAATTACGCCGTCGCCCAAAAAGGACGCAATAATCGGCTGATTCGTCACCTGCGAAACAGCAGCGACTATGCGCTGCAGTACGAAGACGCTCAGACGGCTGTGTTTGCACGCACGGAGCCGATTCGCTGATGGCTCGAGGCGATCGCATTTCTGTTGGCACCGTTCTGATTGTGCAGTTGCTGTTCTGCACGGCGTTTATCGCCGCCTGGAATGCGCTGCCTGCCTTCGAACATCGTCGAATCGTCGCGCAGATTCAACGATCGCGTCCAGGCGTTGATGTTGTCTTCACAAACCTCGCGCCGACCCATGTGTCTCCGTTGTATGACGACAGTAAGGTGGCAACGGATAATCAGTTACGTGCGGTGCTGAGTAAGGTCCTCCCACGTTTCAGTCGTGAACGCCTGAAACCCAACTTCGTCGAACACGCTGTGCGAGTCTGGGGCGGTCGTGTCGAATTCACCGATCCTGATTTGATCTCCGGGCCGCAGCTGACGGACTATCTACTGAACTCCGGGCAATATGTTGCTTCGTGGGGAACCGGGTCTTCCCCCATTCTCGAAACCGCTGACAATGGCGTGCATGTTCGCTGGGGAAAAGATTCAAGTACTTCAGTCCATCACGATCATCTGCTGGCATCACTCGCCGAAGCCGGTGTTCGGCTGGATCGATCCGTGTTCACGGCGGCTCGCCAGACCACGATGCGGGCCGTTCTTGCGGAATCCTTGCGAGATTTCCGGCTGGATGAACGCGAGACGGAGTGGTCGACGCTGGCTTTTGCTCTGTATCTGGCACCGCAACACACGTCGACCTGGCGCAATGCGCAGGGACGTCGCATTGAGTTCGATATGCTGGCCGATCGGCTAATGCGCTGTCATCGCAATCAGGGAGTCTGCCTGGGCACACATCGCGTGTATACGCTGATGACGCTGTTGCGGCTGAATGATGAATACGGCGGCGATCTGCTGCGTGACGACACGATCACGGCGGCAAAACAATTTCTGCAGGACACGCGAGATCTGCTTGTCGCGTCGCAGTCTGAGGATGGTTCGTGGCCGCCGAACTGGTATTCAGGTGGCACGGCAGGAAACAATCGTGATCCGTCCGAGAAACCGCATGATCGCGTGATCGCGACAGGTCATCATCTGGAATGGCTGGCGATTGCTCCTGTGGAGCTGCAGCCGCCGCACGAATGTATCGTGCGTGCAGCGGCCTGGTTGATCACGAACATACAGAAGACACCGCAGGACACAATCGACGCGCAGTACACGTTCTATTCGCACGCCGCGAACGCGCTGGCCATGTGGAGACACACGACCGCTGCCGAATTCTGGAGCGACTTACCAACTCTGCCATGACGAATTGTTGTCATTGCTTTCCAGGCAGCGCGTCATGAATCTGACGCCGGCCTGTCCGTCATAAACCGTCGGATAGATCGCTTTGGCGGCATCGACTGTTTCGCCTGCATTCACCAGTCTCATGTCGACGAAGGCACTGCGGTACACGTTGGCAAACGCTTCGTAGAACGCTTCCGGATGTCCGCCGGGCAGACGACACGCGGCGATGGCGTCTGGAGTTGCGTAGCTGGAGTTCGGGTCGCATTCGTAAATCTGCACAGGTTGCCCCAGCGACCGCACCTGCAATCGTGTGGGGTCTTCCTGTCGCCACATGATTGCGGCCTTAGTGCCGTCTACTTCAATTGATAAGTCGTTCAACCGTCCATGAGTCACCTGGCTCCATGTGATCAGCCCGGTCGCTCCCTGGTTAAAACGCACCATGGCGTGGCCGTAATCGTCGAGTTCATGGTGCTTCGAATAAGACTTCATTCCGCTCAGCAGTGACTCCGGCGTCAGCCCTGTCACGAAACTCGCAAGGTGAAAGGCATGCGTCCCGACGTCGCCCAGCGATCCTGCGCGGCCGTTCTTATGCGGATCAGACTTCCACGCTCCCCGCGCTTGTTCGGCAGTTGGATCCATGCCGTGCATCCACCCCTGCACGTAGGTGGCACGCACCGCGATGATGTCGCCCAGCGCTCCGTTGGCGATCATTTCACGTGCCTGGCGCATCAGCGGATAACCGGAATAGTTGTGCGTGAGTGCGAAGACTCGACCGGTCCTTACTGCGGTTTCCACCATTCGGGCGGCATCGTCCATGTTGGTGGTCATGGGTTTGTCACAGACGACGTGGAAGCCGGCTTCCATGACGGCACAGGCGATGTCGCAGTGCGTAAAGTTGGGAGTCGCCACGGAGACAAAGTCAACGCGCTGATCCGCCGGAAGCCCGTTCTCTGCTTCGATGAGTTCCTGGTAAGACCCGTAGGCTCGGGAATCGTCGATGCCGAAATCCGCGGCATATGCGCGAGAGCGTTCCGGGTTGGACGACAGCGCTCCCGCAACCAGCACCGCTTCGCGATCGAGCGTGGCTGCTGTGGCGTGCACCTTGCCGATGAACGCGGCACCACCGCCGCCAACGAGAGCCATACGAAGCGGGTTTCTACGGATGTTAGTCATGTTCTTCTTCCCGGATTGAGTAGTCGTGGCTGGGGCTTCCAGACGCAGTTGGGTGTTGCAGGCTGCGGCTGGAGGCCACAGTCACGGCGTTTAAACGCGGACCGCTTCAGCGTCGCCGCCAATGTCGGCCTTGTATCGCTCACGAATTGGTTCGATTTGTTCGGCGATGAACGCATCAACCTGCTGAGGGGCACGGCCTATATATCTGGTCGCATCCAACGCACTTTCCAGATCGATGCCAGCGAACGCGGCGTCGTCCTTGAGTCGACTGATGAGGTCGTTGGGTAAAGCTTTGTTCTTGACTTCCGCAGCTGCCGCCTGACTGTGCACACGAATGATTTCGTGAAGGTCCTGGCGATCTCCGCCCGCTCGCACACCTGCCATCAGAAACTCTTCGGTTGCCATAAACGGCAGCTCTTCGTTGAGATGTTTTTCGATCGTCTTTGGATAGACAACCATGCCGTCCGTGATGTTGCGATACAGAATCAAGCACGCATCAGTCGCGAGAAACGCCTGCGGCACCGCCAGACGCCGGATCGCGCTGTCGTCCAGCGTGCGTTCCATCCACTGGTTCGCCATGGTCGCATCGGTGCCAGCCTGAAGGCTCATAGCAAACCTGGCCAACGCACACATGCGTTCGCTACGCATGGGGTTGCGTTTGTAGGCCATCGCCGACGAACCGATTTGATTCTTCTCGAACGGTTCTTCCAGTTCCTTCCTGTGCTGCAGAATCCGCACATCGCTGCCGGCTTTGTGGCACGACTGACTGATGCCGTTCAGTGTTGCCATCACCTGGGAATCGTATTTCCGCGTATACGTTTGCCCCGTCACTGCATGGCGAGCGGTGAAGCCCATTTTCTCCGTGACCAACTGATCCAGTTTCTCAACTTTATCGTGGTCGCCCTCGAAGAGACTCAGGAAGGTCGCCTGAGTTCCCGTAGTGCCTTTGACACCGCGGAAGCGAGTGATTTCGATGCGGTGTTCGATCTCTTCCAGATCCAGCACCAGATCCCAGCACCACAGAGTAGCGCGCTTGCCGACGGTTGTTGGTTGCGCGGCCTGGAGATGGGTGAATCCCAGGCACGGCAGGTCGCGGTATTCGACGGCGAACTTCGCGAGTTGATCGATCACCTGCACCAGGCGCCGACGAATTACCAGCAGGCTTTGTTTGATCTGCAGCAGTTCCGAATTGTCGGTCACATAACAACTGGTGGCTCCCAGATGGATGATTGGCTTGGCTTTGGGACATTGCGTGGCCCATGTCTCGACGTGAGCCATGACGTCATGCCGACGTTCGAGTTCGAATTTCGCGGCGAGTTCGAAGTCGATATCGTCTACAGTGGCATTCATTTCGGCCAGTTGTTCGTCGGTGATGGCCAGCCCGAGTTCCTGCTGTGATTCCGCGAGTGCAATCCACAATCGGCGCCAGGTGGAGTGCTTCGTTTGAGCAGACCAAATACCCGCCATTTCGCGAGATGCGTAGCGTGTGATCAGTGGGTTTTCGTAGATGTCGTGAGACACAGTGGTTACCTTTGTAGTCTGTCGTTTGGATTTGGTTTGCCTGACGGTGGCCGGAGCTTTCTTCGCAGCGGCCTTCTTTTTGCGGGTCTTCTTTTTTGCCACAGTCCTTACCCTCTGCGTGTTAAAAAGAACGCTCCATCGGATCGCCGTTAGCGGTCACTGACGCACCCGGCTCGCCTATTTGGAGACAGGTTGAACACGGATCGTTTGCGCTGCCTCGAGGCCAACGGTAAATTGCCCACCCTCGATATCCGCTCGCACAACACCGGCATCTTCGCTGTTTTCAACGATGCGACCAACCGCCCCCAGTTGAAATCCGGATTCTGAGAGATATCGCAGGAAATCAGGCTCCTGATTGACAACTCGTACGAACCTGACGGAGTCACCGGCTTTGCAGACGTCCATGCCCACCGTGTCCGACAGGTCGCTGCGCATCTGACCATCCGCGGCCGGAATCGGCGAACCGTGCGGATCCGCTTCCGGATGTCCCAGGAAATCGTCGATGCGATCGATTAGAAACTCGCTGACCGCATGTTCCAGTTCTTCCGCTTCTTCGTGAACCTGGTCCCAGGTCAGATTCAGCGTGCTGTGCAGAAACAGTTCCATCAATCGATGACGCCGCAACATACGCATCGCCAACTTACGGCCGGTGGTTGTCAGCTCGACACCTTCATACGGAACGTACGACGCCAGCTCGGATTCAGACAGTGTCTTCAACATACTGGTCACGCTGCCAGGAGACACCGCCAGTCGTGTCGCGAGGGCTCCGGTGGAAACCCGCGGGCGACCAGACTTCAGTTCCAACTGAAGAATGGCTTTCAAATAGTTTTCGACGGTCAGGCTCGGCATTTGTATGCTGGTCTAAAGTAGCCGTCAATGGGACAGCTGCGACAGTGACGGCTACGTTTCAGGCACTACGCAAAGAAACGCTTCAGATGTTCTTCTTCCGGCGGCTTCGTCACTAACGAAGCCACAATCATCGACAAAGTAGAACACAGTACCATCGCCGCGACCGGCAGGATCTCGTATTCCGTACCGGGAATGTATAACGCGTAATCTGTGTTTTTTGCAAAGCCCGAATCACGGAACAGGTATAACCACGAACCGAACGCAGCGATCACGCAGGCATATCCACCGGCTTTCGTCAGCCGCTTCCAATACAACGCCGCAAACACCAGTGGGAACAGCGACGAAAATCCGCTGAAGCACCAGACACCCAACGTAAATACGGATTTCGGTTCCAGCAGGCTCAACGCATACGTGATCAATACGATCAGAATGATAAACCATCGGGCGATGAAGATCGACTTCCTGTCGCTGATCGAATCCTTCGCCGAATAGTGCTTCACAATGTCCTCGGTGAACATTGTGCCAATACACAGGAACTGACTATCGAGTGACGACATAATGGCCGCGAGAATTCCGGCGGTTAGAAAACCACCCAACACGGGACCGGCGAGAGTCTTCACCAGCACCGGCAACACGATGTTGGCATTGCCCGCCAGCTTGGCCTGCAGCGGCAGAGGCAGCGTTCCGAAAAACAGGTCCGACGACGCCCACGCACCTACCATCACGCACGGCACCCACACGATCATGATGAAGATCGGATGAGCAATCACGGGCAGTTTAAACGAGTTCGCGTTTTTCGCTGTCAGCCAGTGCTGGAACAGATGTGGAAACATGCCGACGGACAGAGGCACTAGCATGTAAGTGAAGAACTTCACTTTCGACATGCCTTCGTGGGAACCCACCATTCCGCGTATCAGTTTTTCTTTCGGCAGCCTCGCGGTCGCTGCTCTCATGCTTTCCAGCAATGTCGATTGCTGTCCAAGCTTCATCGCGATCACATAGAACGTGACGCATCCCAGAATCATGAAGACGATTGTCTGGAACGCGTTCGCCCAGGCAGTACCCCGCATGCCTCCGAAGAACACGTAGACCAGGACAACACCGCATACGATCAGAGACGCCAGATGTTTAGGAAACCCGCCTGCACTGCCGGCTGCGAATGTTAGTTCCCCTTCAGAATTCTTCCCCAGCTCCAGAAAGTCCGGGAACGTACCCCGTTCGAAGGCCCCGTCGACGATGCCGGCGGGCGTTGGTTTGCCAGCGGTCATACTGCTGATGACCGATCCCGACGACATAACACCGATCAGCAGATACGGAATCACCAGTCCGACCAGTATTGGAAACAAAAGGACACCAATTTTGTCGCTCTGCAATCGATCGCGGAAGAACTGAATCTGAGTCGTGTAGCCGTACTTGTGACCCAGTGTCCAAAGTTTGATGCCCAGCAAAAAAAAGCACAGCGAGTGCACAATTCCGCTGGAAGAAGCCAGCAGTCCGTAAACGCCAACGCCTTCCTTAAACGCTTCGCCGGTTGAGCCGACCAGTGCGAAAGCCGTCATGGTGGTCCCGAAGATCGACATCAACAACAGAAACGGACCGATCGAATGACTGGCCAGCATGTAGTCTTTGCTGGTGCCCCTGAACAAGCGGCTTGAGAACACGCCCAACAACAACAACAGGCCGAGGTAGCAGCCGATGATAACTAACTGCGTCACGACTTGGCTCCTTCTTCTGCCGGAACATTTTCTGGTGGCACGGGCCACGCAAATTTGGTGGCCAGAAACCAGGTGAAAGCGGCACCGAGGGAGATTCCGACATGCCACAGCACAGTGACAGGCATGAAGCCGCCGACGAGCGTGTCGTTATCCCATAACCAGTTGTCCTGGTGAAGAATGATCAGGAGCACGACCAGGCCCCAGACAACTTTGTTCATATTCGATCTCGCAAATCGGCCGGAATGGCCAGGTGGGAATGTTGAGGAAAGGTGTCCGCTGCGATTCGTCGCGGACAGGCCAGATCGTACTGTTTGGACCGAGCTGGTTCGCGGGCGACTGCAGCAGAATGCCCAATTTTGTCGGGTTACGTGGCAGTATTCAGGACGTTATCGGCGATTTTTCGAGCTTCCGCTGCGCGACGCGTGACTTCCTCCCAGTTCTCACGCGCGATGACGTCTTTGGGCGTCAGCCAGGAACCGCCAATGGCAAAGACGCCGGGATTCGACAGCCAGTCGGTCATGTTATTCTCGTTGATGCCACCCAGTGGAAGAAATCGAATACCGAGATGTGCATAGGGAGCTCGTACAGAATCCAGCATTGGCAGCCCTCCGCACGGGACAGCCGGGAAGAATTTCAGTTCGCGGCAACCAAGTTCCAGAGCCACTTCAATCTCGGACGGCGTCATCACTCCTGGAGCAAACGGAAGCCCGATCTCCTGAGCACGCTCGACCACGTCTGGATTCAACCCCGGTGACACAGCAAACTGTCCTCCCGCGGCTGCGACTTCGTCGACCTGTTCGACAGTCAGCACAGTGCCGATCCCTGCCAGCATCTCGGGAACTTGCTGGCGAATGCGTTTCAGAGATTCGATCGCTGCGTCCGTACGCAATGTCAATTCCATCGCGTTGATTCCGCCGGCCATCAAAGCTTTCGCCAGCGGCACGGCATGATCAGCGTTGTCAAGTATCAGAACAGACACGACGCCGCTGCGTTCGATTGTCTGCAACATCTGTTCGGGGAATTGTGAATTCATGATCGCCATTTGAGATTTGCCAATTTCAGATTTCAGATTTACCGCAACGATTCTCGCAGAGCGAGAGCCCGTTCTTTTCTACCGGCCGTGCCCCAATCAGGGTACAGCGTTTGAATGACATCCAGTTGCTTCAAAGTTTCGGCTTTCCTGTCAGCACTCGCGATCGTGGCCAGCTGCAGCGATGCTTCCAGCCATATATCCGTGCCCTGTTTGTTCATCTTAATCACTTCATGCCAGAATTGTTTCAGCGTTGCATCATTGCTTCTGACATTTGTACTTTGCGAAATTGCCGCCGCCACTTCCGCCAGTTGCTTGTCATTCAACGGTGCAGACAACACCAGCTGCAGGGCCTGTGATCGCAGAGTCGTCTCGCCCGTGACGTCTGTAACGCGAACAATATGCGGCAATAATTGTCGGGCTGCCTCCGGCATGGCTGGCTGAGTCGTATCCTGCAACGCCTGTGAGATAATTTGCTGAGTGGTCCGGGCCAGCCAGATGTCACCCACGCTTAACTGCCGAACGCCGAATTGACGCGACAGAAAGCTCACGACAGGCAGTGTGGCTGTCTTCGAAACCATCTGCAATTCCTGGCCAGCCTTCTGCAATCGCTCCTCCCCCGCAGAATTTCTCGCAGCGATGATCGCATCCAGCAATTTCAGCCGCAGCTGATTCGTGGCGTTGACTGCGTCGCTTTCCAACGGAATCACCTCCGCGCTAATATGACTCAGCTGGGAATACATTTCGCTCCAGTCTTCTGCTTTGCCCGCGTTCGCGCTGAACGCTGTGATATCGAACTCCAAATCGCAGAGTTCGACAGCGGCGACCAGGCCCGAGGGGTAGTGGCCGCGATTTGCTTCGATGACTCGAACGTTGTCCTGAAATCGGCGAATGAGTGATTCCTCGGGCGTCGCGGCACCTGCGTTTAACGCGGACAGCAGTCCACCAGCGTGCAGCAGAGCGGTGATCTGTTTGTCGTGTGGTTGTTCTGATTCGAAAAGGTCCATCGCGATCGCCGCAGCTCGGTAAGGAGAGTCAGGTTCGACGACCTTCAACAGCCACTCTCGAGCACGAAGGGCAGTTGCCTGGTCTGCGAATTTCACCAGGTGATGTTCGAGGCTCGTGATATACCTTTGCTTGTGATCGACCTCCGGTGCCGTCGCCGCGGCCCAGAGTTGTCCTTCGCAGAATATCCGCAGCAGATCAGACACCGCCTGTTGCGATGGCATGTCAATCGTGCCAAACATCTGTTCCGCCGTCTGCAGTCGCTGAAATGCAGCGTCCCAATCCTGTAGAGCGATATGGGTTTCTCCGGCTCTCAGCAACAACGCGGCTCGCGCACGCGGTGAGCGACTCGCAGTCAGTCGGTTCAGCGATTGGTTGATTTGTGCCAGTGCCTGGTCGTTGTCACCGGACGATCGTTCGCGATCAATTTGCTCAATCAGGTTTGCGACCTCGGATCCCACCTCATCCACCAGTTCGTAGCGCCGAATTGTCGTCTCCCCGGCATCGCGAAACACACCATTGTTGGTCTCCCTCAGCGCCTTCGCCTGTATTGCGAATTGTTCAGCGGTGCTTTGTAACAGGTCCGGATCGTCAAGTTGCGTTGCCAGCTCTCGCAAGCCCAGCACGGCTTCCAGCTTTAGCCATTCCAGTTGTTGGATTTGCAGTGCTGTGCGGGGTAAGGTTTGTCCGGCCAGATCCAACGCCGCCGTGGCTTCCTGCTGCTGCAGCAAGTTGCGAATCTCAAGGAACGCCGACAATGTGAAATCACTGGCGGCAACGCCGTCGTCTTCGACACCCCCGATCTTCAGCCGAAATTCCTGTGAGCTTCCTGCGACCAGTGGTAGTTCGGCCAGCAACCATCGTGCATGCTGCTTAAGGCCTGGGTCAAGGGAGCTGCGGACAATCTGGTTTGCGAGTTCTTCGGCTTTGGCGGCATCTGAATCGTCCCGCAGGTTCGGCTCCACCGGTTGAACGCGAATTCGCAGGGCGTGCAACTCGGCCAGTGACAGCCTGGATTTGTCGCGAATCTGCCGGACGCGCGCTGGGTCCAGATCTCGCCGGACCCGGAGTTCCTCCAGACGTTTCAACAACGCTTCGGTGAGCTCAATGGCACGGTTGACGGTGACGCTTTGTTTAGACACCACGCGGGAATGAATGCCACGTGACGTCAACCCAAACAGGTGTCCGGCCTCTGCCTGAATGATGGAAATGCGGACGCTGTTAATCAGCGTTGCAACCTGCTGCAGTCGCAGATCGAATTCCGTCTCCGCGGAAGGAGTATGTTGTTTCAGGAATTCGGCCAGTTCGTCGATCGATTGATTCAGAAGACCTCCACGATTCGCCGCTGTTGCGAACCAGGCATGTTGTCCGTAGATCCGACACAACCGCAGCTGCCAGATCGCTTTGTCTTCGACGTCGGTAACCCGGGCGAATTCTCGCAGGCAATGTTCTTCCGCCAGGGCAAAGAAACGGCGTTCTGTCAGTTGCCGCAGGAATTGCTCATCCGCCCGCTCGAGCACCGTCTGTGCGTCAACCGGCGCGCCAAGTGTGAGCGTAAACAGGATCGTCGCGGCCTTCATCCAGCGACGAATTCTGCTGGAAATTTGCGAAAGTGAAGAAAAATTGCGATGGCGACCCATACGCCCATTCTATGGTGCAGCCGACTCATTGAGAAAGCCGCAATGAAATACCACGGAATTTTCTGCAAGGCAGATGTTCCGGCGAGCGTCTTCAGGAGGTGGGCGAGGCTGTTTCTATTATCTTTCCTGTTCTATTTTTCGATTGTTGACTTCATGACTGCAAAAATCGTACTCAACGTTGGGCAGTGCCGACCGGATACCGCCGCCATCACACATTTCCTGACATCCAACTTCGGTGCGCAGGTGATCAATGCAGATCTGCCTGGTGATTCGATGACAGCTCTACGGGCGCAGCCGGTTGACCTGGTTCTGATCAATCGCAAACTGGATGCCGATTACAGCGATGGTATGGATATTCTGGCGGCGATCAAAGCGGACTTGGCACTGGCCCACATTCCGGTAATGCTGGTGTCGAACTTTCCGGAATGGCAGGAGAAAGCCATAGATGCAGGAGCCACTTATGGCTTTGGCAAGGCAGAATTGAATTCCACCGACACCATCGATCGCGTCCGTGGAGCGTTGGGATTGTCGTAACAAGACGTTCTCCAGATGGTCGGAATCGCGGCTTTTTTGCGTGCTTGTCACAAAAATTGTTTAACGTTAAGCCGCAGGCGACCGTGTTTTCCATGTCTAGTCCACGCCTGCGGCTTGCCGTTAAACGAATGGATTCCTGTTCAGGTGCTTAAATGTGGTGAAAAGCTGGCGGATGTTTGTTATCTTCCAAGTCCCTCCGACTACCTCCCGCCATTTCACCCACCACCGGTTTCCGAATGTTTACTTCGGGTCACGCAACATTGTTGTTCAGTATTTGCACGCTGTGTGTCTACGCGCAGGCTGAACCGACGATCGACTTCGAAAATGATCTGCAGCCAATATTTACCAGGTTCGGCTGTACATCCGGACCGTGTCATGGCAAGGCCCGTGGTCAGGGTGGCTTTCAACTGTCGCTGTTGGGATTCGATCACGACTTCGATTACGACGCGCTCACAAAAGAGGGCCGTGGCAGACGGATCTTTGCCGCAGTTCCTGAACGCAGCCTGATTCTGGCAAAGCCTTCCGGCAAGGTGCCGCACGGCGGCGGTATGCGACTGTCGGCTGATGGGCCGGAATACAACGCCATTCTGCAGTGGGTCCGCGAAGGCATGCCACGACGCGTGGAAGGTGCTCCACGGTTGAAGAAGCTGACTGTTTCCCCCAACAACATTGTGATGTCGAATGGCAGCACTGAGCAACTGAAGCTTACCGCGCACTTCGACGACGAATCCACGCGCGATGTCACTCGACTGTCGGCGTTTCAGTCGAACGAATCTCCGATCGCATCAGTGGACTCTGAGGGGATCGTCACGGCAGGGACGATCACCGGCGACGCCGCAATCATGGCCAGGTTCATGGACCAGATCACTGTCTGCGAAATCACAATCCCGCGTTCGGAATCCATACCGGCTGAGGTATACGAAAAGCTACCGCGGTTGAACTTCATCGATGATCTGGTTTGGCAAAAGCTGCAGCGACTGCACATCACGCCGTCCGAGCCATGCAGCGATCACGCGTTCCTGCGGCGAGCTACGACCGATATCTGCGGTCGAATTCCGCGACCTGAAGGGGTGGTTGAATTCCTGGCGGATGACAGCGCCGATAAGCGCGCGGCGCTTGTTGATCGACTGTTGAAAGAACCTGACTTCGCGGACCACTGGGCGAACAAGTGGATGGATCTGTTGCGACCGAATCCGTACCGCGTCGGCATCAAAACCGTACTGAATTACGATCACTGGATCCGCGAACGATTCCGACAGCGCATGCCGTGGGATCAACTTGTGCGTGAACTTGTGACCGCGAAGGGCAGTACGTTTCGCAATGGTGCCGTCACACTTTTTCGAGATCGTCGGACGCCCGATGAAGTCGGCCCGCTGGTGAGTCAGCTGTTCCTCGGAGTTCGGCTGGAGTGCGCGAAGTGTCATCATCATCCTTTTGAAAAGTGGGGGCAGGATGACTTCTATAGTTTTGCCGCGTATTTCGCGAAAATTGGCCGGAAGGGGACAGGAATCTCGTCGCCGATCTCCGGTTCGGAAGAATTCTTTTTCCCTGGCACCAAGGGCAGCGTCCAACATCCGGTGACGGGGGTTGAGCAACCGCCACGGCCGCTGTGGGGTGAAGCTCAGATGTCTGACGATGTCGCAGACCCACGGGACGTGCTCGCTGCATGGATGACTTCCCCGAACAATGCTCAGTTTGGGCAGGTCATGGCAAATCGCGTCTGGGCCGACTTGATGGGCCGGGGCCTGGTCGAGCCAGTTGACGATTTCCGCGCGACGAATCCGGCGACCAACCAACCGTTGTTGGATGCGTTGGGAGCACACTTTCGCGATGCCGAGTTTTCCCTGACGGAACTTGTGCGAGCCGTCGCGAATTCGCACGCGTATCAGTTAAGCTCGGTGCCAAACACAGACAATGTCGCTGATACGCGAAACTACTCGCGTCACTACCGTCATCGATTACGTGCGGAAGTATTGGCGGATGCCTTCGGTCAGATTTCCGGTGTACCTCAACACTATGAAGCCATGCCGAAGGGCACGCAGGCCAAACAGATCTGGACACATCGAACGACGTCGTTGTTTCTTGATACCTTTGGCCGACCGGATCCAAATCAGGACCCACCGTGCGAACGGACGGCTGATTCCACCGTGGTACAGACGCTGCACCTGATGAATTCCGAAAAGATGCATTCTGACGTCTTGAATGACACCGGAAACGCCGCAAAACTTGCGGAATCCGCGAAAGAGCCTCACGAAGTAGCCACTGCGCTTTACCATTTGGTGTTCGCGCGAAAACCGGATAAAGACGAAACGGAACTTGTTGTGGAACTATTGACGGCAGAGTCAGCAAACAGACGACAGGTGATTGAAGACCTGATGTGGGCGATGTTGAATTCTGCAGAGTTCGTTTTTCAGGATTAGAGTAGTATGATCACGCGAAGAAATTGCGAAGGAACCACGCGACGCGACTGCCTGCAATACGGTCTTGGTGCGTTGCTGGGCACGGGCCTGGTCGACAGTCTGCGCGTTCTCGGCCAGGCAGCGAAACATGTCAGCGGTCCAGTGGCGACGGCCAAACGCTGTATCCTGATCTGGATGGATGGCGGGCCATCGCACTTCGAAACCTTTGACCCGAAACCGGATGCTCCGGCGGAAGTTCGCGGCGAATTCAGTCCCACGCAAACGGCTGTGCCTGGCACGCTGTTTTCAGAGCACATGGTTAAGCTGGCGGCGAGTCTTAATGACTACGCGATGATTCGTTCGATCCGCCACAATCAGGGAAACCACGGCGCCGGCAATCATTACATGATGACCGGATCACCGCCACGAATTCCGGTGGGCTGCGGTGCGTTCGTCAGTTTTCACCCGAGCCTCGGTTCTGTTGTGGCCAAAGAGCTTGGCGAAGACAATGGGCTGCCACCGTACTTCAGTATGCCACAGATGTCTCGATCTGGCGGCCCGAATTTTCTGGGAGCCCGCTACGCCCCGTTTGTTGTGGGCGACGATCCGAATCGCGATAAGTTCAAAGTGCGAGACGTCGCGTTGCCGAAAGATCTCGCCACGGCACGATTTGACAGCCGTACAGATCTGCGGGCCAAAATCGATCGCATGGTGCGAATTAACGACGAAGCCGCCGCGGATCCAGTTGTTGCATTCGATGAATACTTCGAACAAGGCTATAACCTGGTCACGTCTGTGAAAGCTCAGGCGGCTTTCGATATCGAACAGGAGCCCGCCGAAGTACGCGACAGCTACGGCCGCGATCCCCTGGGACAGCGCTGCTTGCTGGCTCGACGACTGGTCGAAGCGGGCGTTCCGTTTGTCACGGTTTACGATGGTGGCTGGGATCATCACAGCAATATTTTTGGCGCACTCCGTACCCGTTTGCCGAAGTGGGACAACTCTGTGGCGGCGTTGATTCAGGACCTGAAACAACGTGGCATGCTGGAATCGACACTGGTAGTAGCATTGGGCGAGTTCGGTCGCACGCCCAAGATTTCGACGTTGAATGGTCAGGACAAAGCGGGGCGGGATCATTGGGCGAACGCGATGTCGGTGCTGATGGCAGGCGGTGGAACTCCAGGCGGAGCGGTTGTCGGAGCGACCGACCGGAAAGGCTACTCGGCCGTGGACCGCGTGCTTTCGCCGGAGAACTTTGTGTCGACAATTTATCACAAGCTGGGCATCGATCCAGGGAAGATTCTGTACACGCCGCAGGGCCGACCGACTCATCTGGTCAGTGATCCGACACCCATTCGAGAACTTGTTTGATGCGGCATCTGCGACATTGTGCAGTGGCGGCATTGTGCATGCTGCATTCGATATTTGCTGCGGAGCCTCCAAAGATCGACGCGCTGTTTCCAGCCGGCGGGCAGCGAGGCACTACCGTCGAATGCAAAGTCACCGGTGGCGCGGGTGACGGAACGCTGCAGGTCTGGACGAAGTCCGGGCAGTTGTCGCTGGAGTTTTCAGAAAAGAAGGACTCGGCAAAAGTCGCGATTCCTGCAGACGCGGATCCACGCGTCCACTGGCTGCGGTTTTCCAACGAACACGGTGCCACGGACCTGCGACCATTTGTGGTCGGACTGATTGAGGAGGTGCTGGAAACAGAACCGAACAATCAGCTGAGTGAGTCCGAAGTGATCAACCTGTCTGCGACGACAGTCAATGGTGTGCTGGAGAAGTCAGAAGACGTCGATATGTTTGCTTTCAAACTGACAGCGGGCCAGACTTTGGTCGCCTCGGTGGCAGCGAACAGCATCCTCGGTTCACCCATGGACGCGGTTCTGCAGTTGCTGGATGATCACGGCACCGTGATGGCTCAAAACGATGACGACCACGGCTTCGATCCGCAGATTGCCTACAATGCGACCAGCGATGGGGTCTACCATCTGCGTCTGTTTGCCTTTCCGTCAGCTCCTAACAGCACGATCAAACTGGCTGCGGCGGCAACATACGTGTACCGACTGACGATCACGACGGGACCGTTTGTTGATTACACCATGCCAGCAGCTGTGAATGCTGACGCAGATAAGTCTGTCGTTGTCAGTGGCTGGAACCTTCAGGAAGCATCGGCGGTGGTTCAGCCGACGCCGGATGGCGTTGTTGTTTTGGCGAAGGAGGCTGCGCTGGCCGTTTCTGTCGAGACTGTTTCGGACACGAGCTTGATAGAGACGCCTGGCGCGCTGCAGCAGTTGGAAGTGCCATCGGCGATGACCGGGGTGATTTCTGCCAGCCGCGAAAAAGATGTGTACACGCTGGCCGGAAAGGCGAAGCAGAACCTGACAATCACGGTGGCGGGGCGTTCATTGTATTCGCAGCTGGATCCGGTGGTGACGGTCACCTCGGCCGACGGAAAAGTGATCAAGGAATCCGATGATCGCAATGGCAAAGATCTGGATTCGGAGGCTTCGTTCACGATCCCCGCTGACGGAGAATATCGCGTCACCGTAACTGATCGTTTCGGTGCTGGCGGAGAGCGATACTTCTATCTGGTAACGACGAAAGAAACCCTACCGGATTTTTCTGCCACGTTGAAGGCGAATCAGTTTGTCCTGCCTGACGAAAAGCCGCTGGAAGTCCCGGTCACGATTGCTCGTATGAATGGATTCGCAGAGAAGATCGATTTCA
The DNA here is from genome assembly GCA_937919915.1 of uncultured Planctomycetaceae bacterium. Taxonomy (GTDB): domain Bacteria; phylum Planctomycetota; class Planctomycetia; order Planctomycetales; family Planctomycetaceae; genus Fuerstiella. Next base: position 1,352 of record CALFOL010000707.1, on the reverse strand, counting down.
AGATTGAAGGACTGCCGGACGGAGTCGAATGCAAAGCTGTTGTCTCTGAAGAAAAAGGCGACTCCCAGAAGAGCGTGACGCTAAAGCTGATTCGCAAAGACGACGCTGCAGCGTTTTCGGGTGTCGTCCACGTCACAGGAACGGGGCAATCTTCACGACAACATGCTGCGGAAGCTCCGATTCAGAATTCGGTGCGGCTAACGTCGGAAGTCTGGTTAACAGTTGTCGCAAAAGAGCCGCAGGTGGCCAGCGAGCCTTCCCAAACAACCAAGTGAACTCCGGATAGTGAGTCCGGCGTTCGGATTGACCGGTGTTTGCAACCTCCAGCAAATACCGGAACTCGCAAAGGAAAGGCCCGCCAGAAGTGGACACCTGACCACATGCGACCTTCAGTTTCTTGCGAAACCTAGCGTCCTTTATGTCACATAAGACGACCACCTGATTCGGCGTTTTGACAGATCTGAATCCAACGACGGGAGGATAAATGGAGCGAAGTGGGGCCTTCGTCCCAACGAGGTTGACGGTTCGAATATCTTCCCACCGAAATGTTGACAGGAGACTACTGGCACCCGTTGATGGCTGCCCGCTATCGTGGGCAGCCATGTCTGATGTCACTCTCATTCTGTCAAGCATCGAAACCGGCGATCAGTCGTTCGCTGAGCACTTGTTGCTGCTGGTCCATGACGAGCTTCGGAAGCTGGCAGCGGCTAAAGCGGTTCCTGCTGACTCGTGGCCGCGAAGAGCGAGTTTCGGCTAAGACAGCAGTCTCCCGCGAGCCATAACCGTGCACCACTTATTAGGATGAGCTGTAGCCTCGATCAGGAGAAACCAGGTCCGACGCTGCAGGCGACAGCCATGGTGCATGAGGCTAGGCTGCGTTTGGACGTAAGCTACGCGCAGCGCTGGGAATGTGTCGGTACTTCTTCGGCAAGCAGAAGTGGCGACTGGCGGTTTGTGACGTGATCGAACGACTTCGAGCGGCCCTGCAGGTCGACTACGTCGTGGTCGGTGGCGGCAACGTGGCTCATATGGAAGAACTTCCGCCGAACACGCGAATCCATGGCGGCAGCTGATGTGACATTGTCGGAGCGCAGATCATTGGCCACGGTCTTCAGTTCATTGCTCCTTGGCAATTAACAACAGTGAATGAGCCGGAAACACACCAACTCAACGTGAGTGAACGGGCAACACCCGTTCGGATTCTGTTTTCAGATTGTGGAATTCGCAGAAACTTTCGACCAATGATTGGCCGCTCGGCGCTGGCCGCGGTTTTGTTGCGAGTTCCCAACCCGGGCTAGCGGCCAATGGCACTCACTTTGGCTTTTGTACGATATTTGGTTCATTATTTTGAG
>CALFOL010000706.1 GCA_937919915.1 uncultured Planctomycetaceae bacterium | reverse complement strand
TGGTTCGATACTGAATGCGATACCGACGTTGTCCTTGCTGGTATCGATGCCAAAGCCAACGTGCAGAATCCAATCCAGGCCGATTCTGCTGAACGTCAATGACGAACCACGCGACTCACCAGCGGCGACGTCGTAAGCGATGGCTCCGGTCGAAATCCACTTCGAACTCATTTGATAACTGTAGCTGGCGACGAGTGTCTGGCTGTCAAGATAGTTGGTGGCTTCGACCTGTCGGAAACCCAAATACATACTGCCACGCAGACTTCGCTGGCTCAGCACACCGACACTCCAGACGTCCTGCGAGTTCTTGAACAGGTCAAGGATTCCGCTCGACAGAATGCTGGTGCGGTCATTGATATTCCAACGCCAGTTGCCGTAGATCAAACCAAGATTCTCGCCAAAGTTGTCACGGTCAGCATTCGGGAAATAGGTCGCACCATATTCCCAAATCATCCAGTCGCGAATTCGCTGATTCTCCTGAGGCCCCACTTTGGTCTGCAATCGATTGCGCCAACGCAGGCGAATGGCTTCCTGATCTTCCGCAAGTTCATGGTATGGCGCACTCGTCCATAATCCGGCGCCGGTACGGATTGCGTAGTTGCGGGGTTCAAATTCCGCAGGAATCAAGCCTCCAAAAATCTGTTGAGTATAACGGTGACGGAAACGCTCAGTCGTGTTGTCATCGAAGGAATTGTATTGTGCGATCTGGTCCAGATTTTGTGAGACATCTGTGTAGCTGTAGTTCAGATACAGGTTGCTCTTGTGAACCAAACCGTTCAGATTCCAGAGCTCACTCTGAACAAACGGCAGAACTTTGGTCGCCGACAATTGAGCTTCCACGCCGCCGTTAAACAGCAGGCGGTCGACGTCATTCTGCTGCAGTCCTTCATTCCAGAATGCCGCTTCACCCATCGCGTACGGCCGAAAATTGACAGGACCGAGCATGAACGGGGCATCGATCTGGTGTCGTGTCATCGCGACCAGACCACTGCTGTCCTGAAAGTACGGACTGGCCAGCGGGGCGTAGGGATCGTTGGCGAGATCCACTGGCGGCGCCCCGGGTTCCAGGTCGGCATAGCCGACGCTGGAATGAGAACTCCAGTAGGCCAGGCCGCCGAGCAGCGGTTGCGAGAAGCCAAACAGATCTGCTTTAGGCAACCAGTCCGTCGACGATTCGAATTCGTTGAGTTCTGTATTGGCAAAAAGTCGGCCGCTCCATTCACCAGCGTCCTGGCGAACGCCAAAGATGGTTTCGATATCCTTGTCAGTGTCGTACTTTGGTTCATGGAAGGATTCGCGATAGTTGCGATCGCTCAGGTAGCCGACTTCACCGAAGAGGCTGGCACGACCAGGCAACTCCTGTTTGTGTCGCCAGGTGATTTGTCCACGATACGTTTGGTTTGGTGATACGGTTTTGCGGTCCAAACCCAGGTTGTCGACGTCATCATCGTATTGAAACATGATTGACGATTCGCCGATCATTCGGCCGTTGCCATTGCGTACGTCGTATTCTCCTTCGACACCAATTGCGGGGCCACGATCCGAAAGGTAGTCCGCCAGCAGGTCCCATTCCATACCGCGTTGTTTGGGCAGGCCGAGGACTTTTGTCAGATCCCAAACCGTTTTCACCTGGAAGCCGAAAATTCGATCATGCTTGATCGCAGCACTGCGAATGGGGATGTGCGGGTCTTCGGCTGGCGCGACGACGCGTGGCAAACGCAGCACCGGGACATCGCCGATGAGGAGTTGCGTTTCGTCTGCGGTAATCCACAATGGTTGGCCATGTTTGGGGCGACCTGTGAGTGGATCGATTTCCGTGAATGGCGAAATCGGCCCAGGCGCAATCGAAAGACTCTCAGCACTCAGACGCCAGCCTGGTTTTCCATAAGGGCTGGTCGACGTCCATGCATTCCTCGCGTAGAAACGGTTCTCAGACACCTGTCTGAGTTTTTCGGCTCGCACGCGAACCTGACCGCTGTTGTCTGCCTGTTTTACCCGTAAATCGGCATTCAACATCAATGCGCGGTCGTTGCTGACATCGACGAAGGCGTGGCTGGCGGTGATTGTGTTCAGTCCCTGGCGGATCAGGATGTTGCCTTCCAGGTAGATTTCGAATTCTGCGGATGCAGACTGTTCAATGACCTGGTCAGCATCAAGGCCGCCCTTACTCCAAACCACCACGCGGTCTGCCGACAGGTCCAGGACTCCCGGCTGAATCAAGCTCCCGCCGACATCCGTCATGAGTCCTTCAACAACAACATTGACGCCGCCGGTAATGATCGATACTCGTTCGACAGGCGTTGTATCTCGAGATGGTCCGGCTTCGAATCGCAGCGGTGTGCTGGATCGAGGTCGAATCTGAATTCGGCGAGTTGCCCCGCTTGTCGCACCGGGTGTTGCCTGAAACTGTGGTGGAAGAACGGTGTTCGGTTCAGCCTGCTGACTAACCTGCGTTACCACTGTGTTGCGGGAAGGGTCCTGCTGATTCAGGGCCGTGACCATCAACCCCGTTGGTCGACTGTAAACGTCGTTCGCTGCGTAGGTGGTACGAATTTCGGGTGGCGCAGGAGAACGAAAGGTCAGACTGTGGGCTGCCGACATGCGTTGCTGTTGCGGGCTTTTCAGACGGACTCGGTCCTGAGCATAGACATACACGTCGTGAACACCGTTGTTGAGTGTGTCGATGATCACCAGGCTTTCAGCTCGCAACTCGACATCACCCTGCCAGATGGCAGCAAGGCCTTGAGAATTACGCCCCCCGCGCAGAGCGGTGACCGTGGTGTCGCCGTCTTTCCACACGTCACGCGAGATGGCCATTGCCTGGATCGGCTCGCGAATATCACCGGCTGGCGGCTGAGTCTCTGTGCGTCCGCTGTTGACGTTCTGCGCGCACACTTCTGACGTTGTGTTTTGCAGCACAACGATCATCACAGCGAATGCGATAACAGCGCGAAACGCGGAGAGCATAGGAAACAGACTGGTCAGCGCAGAAGAGGCCGCGCGGGAGAGAGGTCAGAGAGAGGAGTTGCGGAGCAAAGCAGAATGCTTCGATGGTGTGACAGGAGGGGATGACGATTGAAGCTGCCCACGAAGGTGAACCGATTCCATTCGTCAACATTTTCGCAGCGGAAGTGTATGCCGGGACCGGAAAATGGGTCAATACCGGGACTCGCTAGCAGAAAATCCTTAACTCGTTTCTATTAAACGGCTTACGTCGCATGACCGCTGGTGTGGGTGTGCAATCCTGGCGGTTGACCCAGCCAAAGCGTCATTTCTGTTGCTGCGCGGTCGGCTGCAGAGTTCAGGCACTGCTCCGATTGCGGCTTTCTGTCGGCGACAATCAGTCGATCGGATGGACCAGCAGGACGCCGACCAGCAGGTCGTACGCGGCGTGACAGCCGACCGTGATTCCAAAGCCGCGCAGAAAGAAGATCGCGGCGAAGAAGGTTCCGGCAGCCACGCGAAACGTGAACGCGAACAGGTTGAATGCATCTGCAGCCGGTCCAACATGATGCGCCAGGGCAAACAGGAAGGCCGTCGTGACGGCGGCCATTGCAGCAGCGAACTGCCGCGGGCAATCAAACATCCGAAACAGAAAATACACCAGTGGCAACAACAGCAGTCGGAACATCACCTCTTCGTAAACGCCCGCTCCAATGAACGACACAGCACGTGTCAGGTTCCCTGTTGCCATTGTCAGCAGACGTGGATCCGGCTCGCCCGGCTGCAGATTCACAAACAGAAGTTGATGCACCTGTCCAACAACGATCAATGCCACTGCCAGCAGAAAACTTTCTGCCAGCATGCCCACCTGAGTATTCAGCCGTACGCGCCACGGATGACGACGGACCAGATGCCATGTGAGCAGCACGAAGAACACCAAGCCTGGCAGCAACAGTATTTGGCCCAGGCCAGCAGAAGACAATACAGACCGCATCCAATAGTCCGCCCCATTGCGAATCTGATTGGGATCGTTGTCGGACAACATCAGCACGCCAAGTTCGTAGATTGCGATCCATGGCAGCAGAAACAGCAGGCAAACCAGTGGTCGGCGTGCTTCGCTCCAGTAGTCGTCATTAGATTTGGCGTCGAGAAGCATCTGAGGGCGGCACGGTGTGATGAGGGAAATTCAGACTTGATGCTTCCCTACGTATCGGCAGGCACGTTTGACACAGTCGATGCTGTGTGCCGCTGTTTTTCGGCAGTTTTTGCAGATCGGTGTCGGCATCACTGCTGTTTTGCTGAATCGGGACAACCGCTTCCTTAAGCTGCCGATCGAGACACGTTCCGTTGGGTGTTTAAGTTCGATTAGGAAACCGCTAACGACGTTGACGATCGATCTGTGCGTGCGGTGTGTGGCTGTGTTGTTCTGTCACGGCGTGTCCACTGACTCGACCGCGATGATGATCACAATCGCACTCTGCCGATGACTCTGCACAACCGGCATGATCAGGTGCCGTGGTTCCGCGGCACATGCCAATGGAACCAGGTTGGAACCAGGTGTTTGTGTGTTAGTGGCCGAACGGATGACTTAATGAGCCTTCACGATATCAGCCAAAGATCCTTAGAATCCATTGCGGCCGCTTTGCAGAGCGACGAGGTTGCCGAACACGACAGTCCTCTGCCTTCGGTTGAGGGTGTTGTGTCGATCGGTGCGGATGTGCGAGACCTGTTGTTTCCGGGTTATCGTCGAGCGCGCCGCACGACGGGACTGACAGGCGTGCGCGAAAGAACGCAGCTGCTGACTCGACTTCAGACTCGTCTACGGTTGGAAGTCGGCCGCGCGCTGGTACATGTGCAGCAGACGCTGCGAATTCACGGTGAACACGTCGACAGTCCGTGTCCTGTCGCATTAACGGATCTGTTTTTGAACACCTTGCCACAACTACAGCAGATTCTGCGGACCGACGTACAGGCTGCCTTCGACGGTGATCCGGCAGCTCGGACAAGCGACGAAATTCTGTTGTGCTATCCTGGCATCGAAGCGGTTTTGATGCATCGGGTTGCTCATGAGCTGCATCGGTTGCAGATTCCGTATTTGCCGCGCATCCTTGCCGAGTGGGCTCACCGCGAAACCGGGATCGATATTCATCCGGGTGCCATCATCGGCAGTCGCTTCTTTATCGATCATGGAACCGGTGTCGTGATTGGCGAGACGAGCGAAATTGGCAATGGTGTGACGTTGTATCAGGGAGTGACTCTGGGGGCATGGTCGTTTCCTCGTGATGAGCAGGGCAATCTGATTCGCGGCACCAAGCGGCACCCGACTCTGGAAGACGACGTCACGGTCTACAGCAACGCGACTGTGTTGGGTGGAACAACGGTTGTTGGCAAAGGATCGCAGATTGGTTCCAGCGTCACGTTGGGCCGCAGCATTCCTGCCAACACAATCGTGACGATCGAAAAACCAGTGCTCAGGTTTCGCGAAGCAGCGTAGGTCTACCGCAGATGCAGTCGCAGTTGATTGAGTGCGATCCGTGCTGCTCGCTCTCGGAAGATTGCCAGATTGCCGGTCATGCTGACGTCATGGCTGGAATCAAGGCCCCTTCCAAATACCGTTACGCTGCCCTGCTGTCTTCGCACGCCGTTGTCTTCGCGGACCAAAAATCCGGGCGAGGACAGGACGACGTAATCTGCTTTGCCGCTACGGATCAGAGATTCGCCCTGCTGACGCAACTCCGATTCCCACGAATCATCCGACGGTATGGCTGCAGCTGTCGGAAATAGCTGACAATGAGTCAGCCGTGTGGCATAGCTTTCAGTTTCCGTCAGCCAATGACCAATCAGACCGCCGGTGGTCGAACCTTCCAGCACTGCAATTCGCAGATCTCGTTGCAGCAATCGATCTGCGACGACGTGATGCAGGTCATCATCACCGGTTCCGAACACGGCATCGCCAAGTCGCTCGCGGATTTGTTCACACACCGTCGCTGACAGTATTTCACATTCCTCCGCAGTTGCCGCGCGAGCCGTCACGGACAGTGAAATCACCGCATTGCTGGCGGTTATGCCGACTTCCGGATTGCGATCGCGCGCCGTCAGTTCGCCCAGCAATCGTTCGGCATCCGATTCTCCGAATCCAAACGTACGAATCACAGTCCGTACAACAAACACTCCGCTTTGAGGAAGCTGGGCGACGATCTGTTCGTGAAACATCAACTTCATCTCTGCGGGCACTCCCGGCATGACGGCGATGGTGCAGTCGGGATCGGCAAGTTTCATCAGGATGCCAGGGGCGGTGCCGTGAGCGTTGTGAACACTGACGGAGTTTGCAGGCCTCAGTGCCTGCACCTTGTTACGCTCCGGCATCTCTCGATTGCGACTCTGAAACAACGCTTCAATGTGTTTTAACGCAACAGCATCTTCCACAAGCGGCTGATCAAACGCTTCGGCCAGTGTGTCCCGCGTGATGTCGTCCAAAGTCGGCCCCAGTCCACCCGTGATGAGCACCAGTTGACAACGTTGAGCAGCTTCCTGATAGCAGCGAATCATGCCCGCGCGATCATCGGCCACAGTGGTGTGCCGCTGGACTGTCCATCCGCGCGCTTCCAGCTCCACGCTTAACCATTGACTGTTGGTATCCAGTCGTGCGCCGCAGGTTAACTCCGAGCCGATCGCTATGATTTCGGCTTTCATGCCTTGTCTGCTTTTGCTGCGGAAAAGGGAATCGGCGCCACGATGCGACCGTCTGCACTAACCACGTCGTTGTACAGCGGCACCATGTCGTCAACCATGCGTGTGACTGTGAATCGGTCTTCGACCAGATTCTGTCCGGCAATGCCCATCTTACGCGTGCGTTCCGGGTCGCCCAGCAATTCCAGTAAACAATCCGCTAAGGCTCGACTGTCTGACGGAGGGACGATTCTTCCGGTTTTGTTGTCAGTCAGAATGCTTAGGACTCCACCGACACCCGATGCAACCACTGGTCGTCCCAGCGCCATGGCTTCCAGAAGAATGATGCCGAAGCCCTGCTGTAAGGACGGCAGGCAGAAGATGTCGATGGCCGACAGGTAAGTCGACATTGCTATGCCATCATCCGCAAATGTAACGTGGTCGTTGAGTTCCAGCGATGCCGCCAGGCGTCGCAGGTTGCGTTCTTCCGGTCCGGAACCGGCCACTACGATCCGAATTTTGACACCGGATTCAAGCACGCGATGGCAGGCTCGCAGAAAGAACGAACCTCCTTTGATCACCTCCAGTGGCCCCGCCATGCCGATCACCGGAATCCTGCCGTCACTCAATACTGGTGTCACTCGACTGGATATTTCGAGCGGTACGCCGGGCAGAATCACACGCTGTTCGATCTGATACAGTCGCGCTGGCAGCGATGCTTTAACGCTTTCGCTGACGCACGCGATGGCTCGCACCGGTGCACAATCTGACGTCAGCACAATTCGCGCGGCGTCGCTTTGGTCGGTGATACTGACCACCACCGGGCAGCCCATCGTTTTCCCGAGCGACATTGCCTGTGGCAACATCCGCGGACCCTGTACGTGAATTACGTCCGGCGGTTGTTCCGACAGATTCTGCAGCACCGTGCGTCCGACGATCCGTCCCCAGACGGGCAAAGAATAGCCGGGCATAGTAATAATCCGGACGTTGTTTGTCAGATCGACATCCATTGGCTGCTTGTGTGTGCACAGCACAATCGTTTCGATTTCACGTGCATTCAGCCCTTGAGCCAATCGCAGCGTGAGGAGTGACGCTCCCCGAAACGACAATTCGTGCGTCATGATCAGGACACGTTGAATGGAATCAGCCATCGTCAATTTCCAGGCCGGTTCAACGGCGATCCGGGCAGGTTAAGCACCTCGGTAGGAATCCTCTCGTTTAACGGCAAGCCGCAGGCATCTGCGAAACATGGAAAACACGGTCGCTTGCGCCTTGCCGTTAAACAATTTATGTGAATCTCTATCCTCGGCTACAGCAGTTCCTGCTGACTCATGGCCGCGGAGTGTGCGTTTGGTTGGGGCTATGATAGCCGTTTCCCACGAGCCAGACGCGTTCACGGCTCAATAGGATTTGCTGTAACCCGACAGAACTTACTTCCGCAGACTACGTGGCGGTGCCAGAATTTCATTGATCAGAATCGCGTTACGCACGCTGGCCGGATCTTTCAACAAAGCGGCAACAGCTCTGGCCGTTGCTGATTTTTTCGTCGTCGTCGTTCTTGTTTGTCCAGGCATCTGTCCGCGACGAGTGCCGAGATGAGATTCTACGCTGTCAACAATGGTGGCTTCGACGTACTCCTCGACGTCATGGTCGATATGTTCCAGCACATGCTGGTTGATGTACTTATCAACATGTTCACTGATGCCCGAACCAACTTGTCGCTGCGGCGCAGTCGCGGCCTGGGATTCTTTTTGCCGACGAACACGAGTCGCTTCGCGATTCTGCTGAATCTTTTGCTGGCGATGACGTTCCTGCTGATCACGTTGTGCGCGGTCTTGCCGCACTTCCGTTTTCTGTTGACGTTCTCTTTGTCCGCCGGTTTTTTTCGAATTGCCGCCACCGACTTCCGTCAGAAATGCGTCGATTTCACCCTGCACCCGCTGTTTGCGGTCAGGGGCGCCGCGTTGAGCCAGCCGACGTTCCTTTTCCGCTTTCTCGTTCGCAGATTTGATGACCGCGCGAATCATGCTCAACGCGAAGAACACGATGATGATTATCAGTTGTGGCATGTTGGTCTCAACGTGTACGAGTCAAAGGACCGCTGGTGATTTGTCCGAGCCAAAGTTTTGGATGAGGCCGCCGAGCGATAACCCCGCTACTGCATCCAATAACCGGGCCAGCGCCCGTCGGCTGATATCGGCACTTCAATTCTCAAAAAACGCTAGTCCGAACTGCCACCAGCGATTGCGGCTCGCATGCTGGTGTCCGCCTGAACATTCTTTAATTCGTAAAAGTCCAGCAGCCCCAGCTTGTTGGTGGAGAACGCTTCGGCAACCGCTTTAGGAACCTGCGCTTCTGCCAGCACCACCTTCGCACGGTTCTCCTGAATGCGAGCGATCATTTCCTGTTCACGAGCTGTCTGGTCCGCTCGCAGCTGTTCTGCCTTGGCCTGAGCGACTCGCATGTCAGCTTCTGCCTGGTCGGCAGAAAGTCGAGCTCCAATGTTTTCACCGACGTCGATGTCCGCGATGTCGATCGAAACGATTTCATAGGCTGTGTTGGCTTCCAGTCCCTGTCCCAGCACGATTTTGGAGATCTTGTCAGGGTTTTCCAGAACGCTTTTGTAAGAATGCGTCGAACCGATCGCCTGCACAATCCCCTGGCCAACTCGAGCAACCACGGTTTCTTCAGTGGCACCACCGATCAGCTGACTGATGTTGGTGCGCACCGTCACGCGAGCTCGAGCACAAAGTTGAATTCCGTCTCCGGCGACAGCGTCCAGAGTTCCGGAACTGCGTTTAGGATCGGGGCAGTCAATGACTTTGGGATACACGCTGGTTCGCACAGCGTCCAGGATATCACGACCGGCAAGGTCGATCGCCTGAGCGGTTTCCCAGTCGAGATCGATGTTTGCTCGCTGAGCAGCAATCAACGCACGAATAACGTTGGGAACGTTACCACCAGCAAGGTAGTGAGCTTCCAGTTTTCGTTGCGTGATCGGGTACACCTTCGTCAGTCCGGCCTGGACTGACATAATCATGCTTCGCACGATAATGGTGGGGTTTACTTTGCGAAACCGCATCGTGATCAGATCCAGCATGCCGACTTTAGCACCGGAAAATTTGCACTGCAGCCACAGACTCGCAAATTGCGCAAAGATCGCCAGGGAGATAATCGCGACCAGCAGAATGATCACGATAGCTGCCCATGCAGCTCCGCTCATGTCTTCCACACCGGCCGGCTGAGCCAACATCGTGAGGTTCGAAATCATTGTTATCATAGAAGTTCTCCAAATTCGATCTGGTTACCGGGTCGTTGCGACACGGTTTAGTCCTCGGGGATTTCAAAGTCAAGGATAGCAGTCTCACCCACATCAGAGCCAGCCTGTGCGACCATTGATTCCGCGGCCTCTGCCTGCGCGCGTGTCGGTTCGTGTTTGGACTCCTGATCAGCAGCGGCCGCCGTGGCTGCCGCAATCGTGGCTTCGCTGGCGGCTTTTACCACCAGTCGATTTCCTCTGACAGCGATGACTTCCACGGTGCTCTTTGCGTCCAGGACCACCCCTGAAGATTCCGCATGAAATCGCTCGTCATTAATGTTCACCATGCCGCCTGGGCACAACATCGAAGTCGCTGTGCCAAGCTGGCCGATCAAGGCTTCCAGGCCGCTGCGTGCATTCTGTTTCGATACCTTCTGATCCTCACCAGGACCCCGCAGGACAATGTGATCCCCCAGCGCCGTGTTTTGCAGCAGGAACAACATGCCACCCATGACGGAGGGAATTCCAAGGACCCAGAAGCTGGCATACGTCCAAAACAATCCAGGGCTTTCCATCCACCATGCCGACCATGCCGACCATGCTGACACAACCAGACAGACAGCTGCCAGTATGCCGATCATCCCAAAGCTCGGAATCATTAACTCCAGCGCCAGTAGAAACAGGCCCACGATTAATAGTATTGTTGCCAGCACACCTGCATCAGGCATGATTTTCACCGTTCATTGAAGGTTCGATTCGTCGCTGCATTCTTTTTAGTCTCAACGCCGCTGTTTTCTGTCGACTGTCTGCCATTGTCTGCGGATGATATCGTTCTGTCCACAGATGTGGCGTTTTCTTAAGGGTTGCCCGCTGACCGGGAAGGAAGTCGACCCCGCTGAGTGTGTACGATTCCACTGCCGTTTTAGATCACTCACAATTCTTGAATTCCCCGAACATCCCCGGAATGACTCACCAGGCGACGACAATTCTCTGTGAAAACGCGCCTCAGGCAGCCGAGATGCTGCGACAGGGGCTATTGGTCGCCTTCCCCACGGAAACGGTATACGGACTCGGTGCGGATGCAAAAAATCCGATCGCCGTGGCTCGAATTTTTGAAGCCAAGCAGCGGCCAACGTTCGATCCGCTGATTGTGCACGTTTCGAACGTGGCTGAGGCACGGGCTTTGACCCTGCATTTTCCCGAAATCGCCGAAAAACTGGCTGCTGCGTTCTGGCCAGGGCCGCTGACATTGGTGCTGCCGAAACGACCCGAGATTCCTGATCTGGTCACATCCGGTCTGCCGGGAGTCGGAATTCGCGTCCCCAATCATCCCCTGGCACTACAGTTACTGATGGAAGTCGGCTGCCCGCTGGCGGCTCCTAGTGCGAATCCGTTTGGTGGCATTAGCCCAACCACCGCAGAGCACGTGCTTTACGGGCTGGCAGGGCGAGTCGACGGGATTCTGGACGGCGGCCCGTGTGCTGTGGGGGTCGAATCGACCGTGATTTCGTTGATGGGGCAGCATCCGACCATCCTCCGCCCAGGCGGTCTGCCGCGAGAAGAGATCGAAGCGGTGATCGGCGCAGTGCAGCTGGCGAGCAGCGATCCGACGCGGGACGACGCGGCTCAACCGGCGCCAGGGATGCTGAGTCGGCATTATGCACCATCGACACCGTTGCGGTTGATTTCCACTGTCGAACCGGCTGTGGCGGTATTCGGAAAATCGAATGGTCTGCTAACCTATGGAGCCGATAATGACGTCGATGGGTTCACGACTGTTGTTCGTCTGAGCGAATCGGCTGATCTGAGAACCTGTGCTTCAAATTTTTTTGCGGCTCTGAGAAGTCTCGACGCAGCGGGTGTGGATGTTATCATCGCCAGATGTTTCCCTGACGAGGGACTTGGAGTTGCCCTCAACGATCGGTTGCGACGTGCAGCCAACGAGTGGCTGGAGTAATCGCTGGCCGCGTGTATTGATATTAAAGTAGAATTATGAAGCCCAACCAGTTGTTAGTGATTGCCGGCGCGTGTGTTGTCGCAGTGGTTCTGAGATTTCCAGACTTTCCTGGCGCAAACTTTGGAGCGATGCTCGCCCTGTCGCTGCTGTGTGGATCCACGATTCGCCATCGAGCGGTGTTTTTCCTTCCGCTTGGGATTCGCCTGCTGACCGACGTGGTGATCCAGTACAAGACTGGCTACGGATTCTTTGCGAGCTGGCCGTTCGATTACGCTGCTTATGCTTTGATTTGTCTGGTCGGTTCACAGATTCGGCCACATCGCGTGCTGGCTGTTTTCGGCGGCACGGTTGGTTCGATCGGTCTGTACTTCTTCCTGAGTAACCTTGGCGTCTGGATCATCAGCGACATGTATCCCCACAACCTGGCCGGGTTAGTCCTCTGTTACAGCAAAGCACTGCCGTTTGCCCGCGGAACCATCATGGGCAATATGCTGATGGTGCCAGTGTTCTTCGGTGCCTGGCATATGGCAACAGTCAGCAGCGAAGTCTCGGAAGTCGTCACCGCGGATTAACTTTGAGCAGTTTACT
>CALFOL010000705.1 GCA_937919915.1 uncultured Planctomycetaceae bacterium | reverse complement strand
CTAGGCAGAACAATGATCCTGTGGGGCGTGTTGGAATTCCTGCCGTTGTGGGGCTGGACTGGATCAACGGTCACAGCACATGTCCGTGACTATCTCACCCGCACAGAGATCGCTGGCGAGTGGGCATTGATTGTTCTGGACTGGTTGCATTTGCAATTGACCTGGCTGACAAGTGCCACCACAGAACTCACGCTGTACGGAAACCTGCCATTTTACCTGGCCGATTTTCGTGGCGAACCAATCTGGCGGCCGCAGATGACTGCTCACTTAGTCGTCGCGGGATTCTTTTTGTGCTGCAGTCGATGACGGCGAAAGTCGTCGCTGAAGGCTTCGACGATCGAAGCCATCAGTTGCGGCCAACTCGTCAAGCGCGAAAGCCGCGTCGAGTCCATGGCAGAGCATTGGTGTGGAAGTCGTGGCGATGGCTGAGTGGTGGCTGGTTTTGGTTCTCCTTTCGACTGGTTGGAATGCCGCTGTGCCTCGCCATACTGGCGTACACAGTGGCATGGGCAGTTGGCGAAACCCTGCCGACATGGGTATTGGCCTATTTTATGTCCACAGCAGGCATCGTGGTGTTCATAGCTGCATTTGCCATTCTGTTTGACCGGCTGTTTGCGATCGAAATACAGCAGAAAACTCTGGACTCATTGCTGTTGCTGCCGCACAGTCGAAATTCCATGTTCAGGCAAATGGTATTGGGACTACTGCCTGGTATTTTGGCATCTCTGTCTTCCCTGATCTGCGGCCTGATACTGATTTTCGCGACGGATTCGCGTGCGGTTCAGCAGGCGCAAGACGTGCTGGCGTCTCCCTGGCTGTACTACATTTTTGTGATGCTGATCAGTACGTTGTACTTCGGCGTATTCCTGTCGATCAAGCTGCGATACGGCGGCATGCTGGTGGCAATTGTCACGTTGTGGTTTGTTGGCCCGATGATCGTAAGCAGTATCTTCGCCATCGTCAGCACGGTTGTGGGGCCGCAAAAAATTAACGACTTTGGGACCACAGCCCTCCCTCTGCTGCTGATTGTTGTACAAGTGGCATTCTGTGTTTGGCTGCACAAGCGGCTGATTCAAAGTCTTGAGCATGCTGGAGCTGAAAGCTAATGTTCACGCACGTGCCTGAAGAATGCTGATGAAACGATGCACAAAACTGATGTTGCTTAGCATGTTGACTGTTGTCGTCGCGATTGGGGGCTACATCTTTTTCGCGGAACCATGGGGACCGGGGCCAAATGGCCTGTGGTTGTGTGCTGATCATAACCACAATGGAATCGTCACGCGCGACGAAATGGCTCTGTTGGGATCGTAGGCACCGCATCGGGATGCGCCGCGCTTGATGATGCACTTTGACGCCGCAGACAGAAACCACGACAAACAGGTAGACCAGGCAGAAATCGACGTCTATGGTGTGGAAATCGGCAGCCGCGATCCATACAACCAAGGACGTTAGAGTCTGGCTTACGTTATCAATGACTGAATAAGACTCCAACGAGGCAGTGCATCAGACCATGCGAGCTACCGCTCCGTTGTCGCTCTGAAAACCTGAATCATCAACAACAAGCTACCCGAAATAAGATTCCAACATGACTGCACACGCACCCACTCGACGTCAGTTTCTGGCGCAATCCGGCTTGACGGCAACTGCCTTGTGTCTCGGCACGTCTTCGTTTGCACAAACGGAAAAGAAGCCTTCGTTCCGAATTTCACTGGCTCAGTGGACCATTAACAAAGAGCTCAAGGCAGGCACCATCGACAACCTCGACTTCGCTAAGGTCGCTCATGATCACGGAATTTTCGCGGTCGAGTATGTCAATCAGTTCTTCATGGATAAGGCACAGGACGTAGCCTACCTTGCTGAAATGAAAAAACGCGCCGAAGATTTTGGCGTGAAGAGCTTGATGATCATGTGCGATCACGAAGGCAACATCGGAGAGCCGGACAAACAGAAACGGCAGCAAACCGTTGATAATCACCGGAAGTGGATCGATACCGCGAAGTTCCTGGGGTGTCATTCGATTCGAGTCAATGCGGCCAGTGTCGGCTCATGGGCGGAACAGGTCAAACTGGCCGCGGACGGACTGGCAATGCTGACAGAGATCAGTGTGGAACACGAGATCAACGTGATCGTCGAAAACCATGGTGGCTTGTCCAGCAACGCTGACTGGCTGGCCGAAGTCATTACACTGGTGGGTCAGGAACGCTGCGGTACTCTGCCGGATTTTGGTAACTTCAGCATCAGCGACAATGAGTCGTACGATTCGTATCGCGGTATCAAGAAGCTTATGCCGTGGGCGAAGGGAGTTTCCGTCAAAGATCTTGTGTGGGACGATAAAGCCAAACAGTCGGCGCTGGACTACGATCGCATGTTGAAGATTGTCCTGGATGCAGGATTCCACGGCTATTGCGGTATTGAATTTGGCGGCTTTGAAGGCCTGAATACGTCCCGTAAAATGCTCGAAAAATCTCGCGAACGTTTGGCTTAAGGCGGCCTCATGACGTTGGTTCAGGCAGAACGTTAACCTGCGGTGCGCACAGAGACCTTTAGACTTCCTGTTGCCGGAAACCTGTTTCAGCTGAGTCAGGTTTTCAGAGCGACAACGGAGCGTTTCCGAGCGGTAGCTCGAATGGGCTGCGGGCCTCCCGCGCTAAGTACCCTGCAGATACGACTTCAGCTGCATCATCACTTGCAGGCACCGCAACTCGAACGTCGCTGGATCGGGAGCCTTTCCGACCGGGACAATGGCTACTGAAACACGTCGTCGTGTCTTCGCCTTCGCGGAATCCGATTGGGATTCGCGCGTGGTTTCGAAACGCACGTCCATTTCCACAGCCTGACGATCGGGATCATTGCCCCAGCGGCGAGTGAACCCGACACTGCCCAAACGCAGTTTCATGTGTCCATATTCCTGACTCGTCACCTTGACCTTGTTTGCGTCAATGAAGGCGTTGAGCTTCATCGCCGTGAGTTCCAGTGACGTCGACATTTCGATGTCCTGCGAAAACAGCAGAACTCCATTCACGTCGGCAACCCGCGACTCAGACTCTTCGGACACAATTTCGGAGGCAATTTCGGAGGCCATTGCGTCGCCTTTCTCCTGACCTTCCCAACACGTCTTATTGCGCCCCGTCTCTTTGGCTCGATAGAGACATTCATCGGCACGTTCAATGAGTGTTTGGACTGTGTCGCCGAGGCGAGCAGTTGACACACCGAATGAAGAAGTGACAGTCAGCTGGCTAATCCCGCCGATCGAGCTTTTTGCCACGGCTGTTCGCAATCGTTCAGCACGCCGTACAGCTGCCGGAAGGTCTGTGTCCGGACACAACACCACAAATTCCTCACCACCATAACGAGCGATGATTTCGCCCGAATAGGTTTCGTGCTGCAACAAACGAGTCAGGTCAACAAGCACCTGATCGCCCGCCTTGTGGCCGTAGGTATCGTTAACGGCTTTAAATTTGTCGACATCAAGAAAAATGGCGCAGAGGGCACGAGTGCCTTCGTGATTATGAAAATCATCCAGCAGATGACGCACCTGAGTTTCCAGCTGGCCGCGATTTGCCACGCCGGTCAACGCATCTCGGGTCGCCGCAAGTTTGAGTTCAGCGTATTCTTTGCTTTGCCGACGAACTCCCCCCTTACAGCGGAACAACTGAATAACACCGGTCACCTTGCCGTTTTCATTCGTGACAGGAGTTGTATAAACGTCGACGCTGACTTGTCCGCCGTCATCCAATTCGCAAACGCGACTGCCAAACTGAGGTCGCCCGTTGCGAAGAACCTGCGGAACGAGTTCTTCGTCCTGTTCGCTGGATCCCTTTGTCTGAGTGACTGGAGCCAACCTCACATCTCTTGACTGCCAGCGGCGCCCCATCACTTGCTCGGCCGACTTGCCACAAAGCTGTTCCATGCCGTCGGACCAAACACAATAATTCTGATTGGCATCGATAATGAAGTAGCCGTCATACAATGACTGAAACTGATACAGCGTCATCAGAATCTGAGTCAGGACGATGACTTCGTTGCGTTCATCCGTCGATAGAACGGTTGGCGATATTGGCTCACCAATCGGGTCTTTTAACGGAAACAGGCATCCACCCTCTGCTTCGAACCAGCGATTCAGGGTCCGTATCACGTCACCATCGTAGCGACTGCCGGATTGCTCGGTCAGGATTTTCATGACTTCGTCGTGGGTCATTCCGCGGCGATAGCTTTTGGCCGAACTTAAAGAATCGTATGCGTCCGCAACGGCCAGAATCCTGGGGCCCAGAGGATGATCGTGAGGGATCCCGGCACCCTTGGCTTCGACTCCTGCGCCGTCGTAATTTCTGTGCAGCATTCTGAGCATCGAGACCAAGTTGCCGTCCACATGCAGCGACTGCAGCACACTGGTTGCTGCATGATGAAACAACGCAACAAAATCGTACTCTTCACTGCTGAGTTTACCGGGCTTATGCAGGATGTGATTGGGAACACCAATCTTCCCCAGATCGTGCAACAACGCCGCCAGTTCAAGTTCAGTACGTGGAGCGTCTTCCCAGCCCAGTAATTTTGCGATACCGCGTGAAATCACACCGATTCGCTGCCCATGCAGAATGATCGATGGGTCGCGAACTTTCATTGACCTGAGCAGCATTGCAACAACACCGCGCGGAATCAGAGTTGGGCCGCTCGAAGCAAGTTCGGCCCGAGCACACTCTGAAAGCGTGATTAATCGATCCAGCACTGCGCAAGTATCGGTCGGTACTGCCGGCGTTAGCGGGCAATAGACATTCGATTGATTGTCAGCAGTCACCCGAGTCACGTGGATTCTCAGAAACACAGTCTTGTTGTTAAATTCAGAGGTTTGTTGCCGCGGGTGCAATCGTGGCATTTACGCAACCTGTGGTGCAAGTCTAGGTCACCATCCTTGGGAGCGACGCCAAAGACTGGAGATTTATAGAATTGGTCGACCGCTACAGATCATTCAATCGGCGCAGCCTGACCCTTTCAATCTTTACAACATGCCAAAACATTCCAGCAGCCTCGCAATGTTCGATTGGCGAAGCTCCTGGCGACTTCGTGGCGCGTAAGAAGCCGAAGGCTATTCTTCAAACGCGTCGACCAGATGTGCGTGGTCTCTCAGGTGTTCTGAACAATAGGCGACGTCGCCGGTACACTTGCTGCAGTAGCGGAAGTCTTCCTGAGGATGTGATGTGTCCGTGATTCCACAGGCCTCGCATTTGTGCAGATACTCTGGCTTTGCTGCGGAGAACCGACGGACCTGGCCAAACATGTGGCGGTGGCCGTGTGTCATCCGATAGCGAATATCCGACCCGAAGAAGATCAGGAAATTCAGAACGGATGCCACAACTCCCAGTCGAGCAGACCAGGGGCCGAATGCCACAATGAATCCAAAACCGATCCATGTCAGCAGCGCGAGCCATTTAATGCGAACCGCCAGGACATAGAAAATGTGAAGCACGAAATCCGGATTCAACCAGGCGAACGCCAGAAACACGGTCCCTTCAAGAAACCAGTTCGATGCCGGCACTTCGGGTGTAATAAACGCCGTCGCAACGGTCGCCACATAACCGACCAGTAAGAACAGATTGTATTTGAACGTGCCCCAAAACCGTTCCAGAGCCGTGCCCATCAGATAGAACAAGTACCAGAAAAAGAATGCCCACAACGGGGAGTCGCACGGTGGCACAATTACAAACGTAAGCAACCGGAAAACTTCTCCGGCCATGACGTCTTTCGGAATAAGCAACATCTTCGTAGCGAACTGTGGGTTCGCATGAACCATCAGATACATAGCGACCTGCGCCAAAATCACGTACGCCGTGATATTCGGGATCGCAAATCGGCCGAAACGTTTTTCCAGAAATCTGAACACGCGAATTTCCAGCTGTTACGAAAACTGAGGCGGTCTGCCTGATGGGTGAAAACGCTATTTGATAACGCTTTGGAGGACAGGATGCAATCAGCGGGAAAGGACGACGCACGGCAACTCAGTTTTTTAAACCGAGTTGCATACCAGCACGCCGCGCCAGCGAGTGAACGGAAAATGCTGTCAATCCACTCGCTGGCGCGGCGTGCTGGTATCGCGGGGACACAATCGCAGTCCTGCATTGACATCAGACGCTGGTTTTTACGCGTTCAAAGTCTGTATATTGGAATCCGTTCCGGAGAGCCCGTGCATCTGCTGGTTACTTTTGCGTCCCTGACTGAATTGCCAACATGCGAACTTTTTTCTGGCTGTTGATCATCCTTTCCGCCGCGGTTGCCGACGCAGCAGACCGCCCGAACCTGGTGTTCATGATTGCGGACGACTGCACGTATCTGGACCTTGAAGTTTACGGCGGCCAGGCAAAGACTCCGAACCTGAACAAACTGGCGACGGAAGGCATGCAGTTTTCACGTTGTTTTCAGACGGCGCCAATGTGCTCGCCGACGCGGCATAATATTTACACTGGTATCTATCCGGTAAAGTCCGGTGCGTGGCCGAATCATACGTGCGTGTATCCCGGCACGAAATCGATCGCTCATTATCTGGGCGACGCAGGTTACCGTGTTGCTCTGTCGGGGAAGACTCATGTTTCACCAAAAGAGTCGTTTCCATTTGAGTACGATGACGAATTTCGCACGGGCAACATCGAGAAATCGAATCCGTTTCCAACGATCGAAAAACTGATCACCGAATCGAAAGCAGCAGATACTCCGTTTTGCCTGTTCGCCTGTTCGAACGAACCACATTCGCCGTACAACAAAGGCGATGCCAGCGCGTATCCGCCTCAATCCCTCACTTTGCCGCCGTCCTGGGTCGACACACCGGCGACTCGGGAAAGCTACTCAAAGTATCTTGCGGAAATCACCTACTACGACGCACAGTGTGGTGCGTTGCTCGATCTTCTGGATAAACACAGCATCGCGTCGAACACACTGGTGCTGGCGGTCACCGAACAAGGCTCAGGGTTTCCGTTCGCCAAGTGGACCTGCTTTGAACTCGGCCTGACGTCTGGACTGCTCGCTCGCTGGCCGGGAAGAATCGAACCCGCGTCAAAATCCGCGGCGCTGGTCGAGTACTGCGATGTGGCTCCGACGTTTTTGGATGCAGCCGGTTTGCCGACACCTGACACAATGGACGGAAAGTCATTTCTTCCGGTATTGCTCGGTCACTCCAGGGAGCACAAGACCTACACATTCGGCCTGCATACGACTCGGGGAATCATCAACGGATCTGAAAACTTTGGAATTCGCAGCTGTGCAACGAAGACTCATCGGTACATTCGCAACCTGAATTCAGATGTCACGTTCTCAAACGCGGTCACGAAGAAAGGAGGCGACGACGCCAACTTTTGGTCAACATGGCGAGGTAAGGCAGAAGCCGGCGATCAACATGCCGTTGCGATGACAGCAAAGTATCTGCATCGTCCACCGGAAGAACTGTACGACGTCGCCCACGATCCCCACTGCCTGCAGAACCTGATCGATTCGCCAGACCTGCAGCAGCTGAAGACTGAATTATCGGCTGAGCTCGAGCGTTGGATGAAATCACAGGGCGATCTTGGTGTTGAGACCGAAGCGATTGCTCATACGCGCAAGGCGGGGTACGGCAAGAAGGGCAGCAAGAAGAAAAAGCAGCAGCAATAGAGCCTGTCACGAGTGGGTGATTTGGACGCAATAAATCCGGAATCAGTTGAATTGTCTGTGACCCGATTCGGGTTTTACGTATTCTGCTGTCGCCGCGGGCCGCGGTTTGAAACCACGTCTAATCAATATTTACCGTTGGTGCCAAACATTTGCAGCTTCGAAGGACGCGGGCGAACGCGAACACTGTGGTCAGGTTCACCCGTGATCCGATCGAATTCGTCCGGCGTGCGGCGTGATGGCAGGAAGTCACCAGTTTTGTCGGTCCACTTCGCCAATGCCCCAGTCAGTCGCTCACGGACACTATTGTAGGCGGGATCGTCGATGCGATTCTGCAATTCTCCGGGATCACGCTGCAGGTCGTACAACTCCCATGCAGGACGTGGTGCCAGAAAACAGGCCTGCTGAGCCTTAGTCAGCTGGTCCGCCCGTTTAAGCTTCAACATGTCCTGCCAGCTTAGACCGCGGCCGGCATCGGCGGAAGGCGTTGCTGCCAGGTCGCGGTAATCATTGCGGATCAGCTTGTAACGTTGCGTCGTTACGCAGCGAGCGTGGTCTTCGTAGTCGTGCCAGTGATCTTCTCCGAACGCGTATTCGCGGAGCGTACTGCCGGGATCGTGCAGCACTTTTGTGAAACTCATGCCTTCGGTTGTGAGGGCAGATGCTCCACCCGCAAGTTCCAGAAAGGTGGGAGCAATATCGACAGCACTCACCAGGGCATCGGTTGTCTGTGCGGGCTTGATTTTCCACGGCCAGCGAACAATCCATGGTGTGCGAATGCCACCGTCGTACAGCGACGTTTTGTCGCGAGGAAACGGGCGGCCGTTGTCGCTGATGAACAGAATCAGTGTGTTGTCAGCGACTTTTTGTTCGTCCAGTTTCGCAAGCACTTTGCCGACGTACATGTCTAAACGACCGATTTCGTCGTAATACAGTCGCAGGTCTTCGCGAACATCCGCGGTATCAGGCAGATGCGGCGGCACAATCACGTCTTCAGCGCTATGTGGAGGATCGAGGGCTCCATCTTTGTATTCCCGGTGTGGATCCAGTGCAGCCAGCCACATAAAGAATGGCTTGTCTCGTGGGCGATCTTCGAGTGCCTGTTCCCAGTCTTCGCAGCCACTGGGTTGAGCGGCGATCATTTTGGGTGGTACTCCGTCCTCACCGGACGGCAACACGAAGCCAGCGGTGGATGCTTCGTAGATGCGGCTGAAGTGATTGCGAACATCATCACCAAGATGCCATTTGCCTGCGGCGGCCGTGTAATAGCCGAGCCTGCCAAGTTCCGCAGCGAACGTCCGACTGCCTTTCGGCAATGGCCAATGCAGTTGCTCTGCGCCGGTGTTGTGTGGGTACTTGCCTGTCAGTATGCTGGATCGTGACGGACTACACGAATTCGTTGTCAGGTAGGCATGCCTGAACAACAATCCTTCGGTCGCCAGTCGATCAATATTCGGAGTGCGAATTGCCGGATGACCGTACGCTCCGCAATCGTCCCAATTCATGTCGTCAGCGATGATCAGTACCAGGTTTGGTTTCGCCTGAGCCACCGCGCTGGGCGAACCAACGCCAGAGAGAATGACGCTGATTAACAGTAACAGGGGATATCGCATGTGTTTTTCTTTGCGTACGTAAGTTGCAATAAAAGTCGTGACGGCCAACATCGGACGCTCACGTTGCCGTGATCAGTTCTTCTTCCGGCGGGCAACCTCTGAGCCACGCGTGGGATCGAAGTTGGGGTTTGGTGATGGCATCTGTGCCTGCACGGCTGTTCGCCATTCGTGAAGTTTGCTTCGTAGCTTCATTGTCTTTACAGGCAAAGCGGAGGACAGATCCTGTTGTTCGCCGATGTCGTTTTCCAGGTTATACAGTCGAACACTATTGTCTTCATGGAACTCGATCAACCGATGGTCTCCCGAACGAATGGCGCTGTACGGGCTGTCACCGCCCGCATGATAGTGTGGGTAGTGCCAGAACAGGTCGCGATCAAGCGACTTTGAAGCGTCTCGCAGCAGTGGCACCAAACTGACACCATCAAACCCTTTATCCGCTGGCGTTGCTACACCGGCCATTTGCTGGAATGTTGGAAACAAGTCGGTGGTGATGATCGGTTCGTCGCAAACGGTACCGGCCAGCGTAACTCCCGGCCATGAAACAATCGCGGGGACTCGCACACCGCCTTCATAAGCCGATCCCTTTCCGCGTCGCAGCGGCAGGTTTTCTGTGAACCCGTCGTGCTTGCCGTTGCGTTGAGTCAACCCGCCGTTGTCGCTGATGAATACGATGACGGTGTTGCTACTCAACTTCTGTCGATCCAGTTCAGCCACGATACGTCCCACGCTTTCGTCCAGGCTGGCCACCATGGCGGCATAGGTTGGATTGTTGTGCGTGGCGCTTGGATTCACCTTCTGCTCAAAGTGTTTCACCAGATCGTCACGTCCCTGAATGGGCGTGTGAGGAACGTTGTAGGCAAAGTACAGAAAGAATGGATCGGCTTTCGACTGATCGATAAACTCACACGCCTTGTCCGTCAGCAGGTCCGTCAGGTAATTCGAACCGGAAGCACTTAACGAATTTTTCTTCAGAACATAGCCCTTGGTGCCGGGCGGACGTTCGAACGAAAAATCGAAGCCCTGATCTGTGGGTTGAGTCCCGGCCGCCTGATCGCCTGAACCGCTCAAGTGCCACTTGCCCACGTGCCCGGTGCGATATCCCGCCGCTTTCAAAGTTTCCGCGATGGTGACATGGCTGCCTTCAAGTCGTTTGGTCCAGTCAGGAATCTGCAGCTTTGCATACGGCCGGTTTTGCCCTGCAATAAAATCTGTCAGATGCAGCCGCGCCGGAGTCTTACCGGTCATGATCGATGCACGTGTTGGCGAACACACTGTGCAGGCCGCATAGGCATTGGTGAACTTGACTCCCTGTGCCGTCAGAGCATCCAGGTTTGGTGTTTCGTACAGATCGCTGCCGAAGCTGCTCAAGCCAGTCCAGCCAAGATCATCGGCCAGCAGCAGGATGATATTCGGTCGGTGATCGGCGGCGGAATAGTTGCCTGCAAACAGCGTGAGCAGCACGAAAATTGTATTGCAAAGCGGATGTGGGAAATATTGTGTCACTGGAATTCGTTTCATTGAGGTCGTCATGCGTGCGGCGACATAGGTTCAGCAGTCTCGGAGGGAATTCATTCTGCCTCGCGATTCCACCACGGGCTACAGCCTGTCGCTGTGTGCCAGTGTCTGTCGACTGTACACTGGCAAAGCCAGTGGCACACAGGGAAATCGTGGCTGACATCTATCAGCAGAACGAGTGTTTCCAATTGTTCGAGCCGGCATCTTTAGCGTTCCACAATCAGTACCCACCAAGGGGTGTTTCCTGCACCGACCGTTGCCGTTCGACTCAGCATGCCGTCTTCGGCAATCCTGAACACTGCAAGTTTGCCGGAAGACTGGCCGGCTGCAATCAGGTGCTTGCCGTCGGGCGAAATGTTGAACGATCGCGGTACCGCTTCGGTCGGAGTGTGTTGCAGCAGGGTGACGTCTCCGGATTCAGGGTTGATCGAAAATCCGGCGATCGTGTCGTGGCCTCGATTGGCGATGTAGACAAATTTTCCGGAAGGATGAACTTCGATGTGCGACGTGGAACGTTCACCACTGAAGCCATCCGCAGGCAAACTCGAAACCGTTTGTATTGCCTTCAACGTGCCGGACTCAGGATCAAAGCGATACACCGTCACGCTGCAGCCTTGCTCGTCACTGCCGTAGGCGAATTTGCCTCCCGGATGAAACGACAAATGTCGTGGCCCCGTATTGTTCTCGCGTTGAAGTTTCGCGGGCGTGTTCGGCAATAGTTTTCCGGTGTCTGCGTCGAACACAAACTGAAAAATCGCATTCGGCTGCGTGTGAGGAACAAAGAAGAAGTTTCCCGACAAATCATGGACAATCGCGTGAGCCCGCTTATCTGTTTTTATGACCTGCAGCGGGTTATCAGACAAAGTCGCATCGCTGTGGATTCCGTGCACATGAACCAAGCCGTTCGCGTAATCAGCACTCAACAGGTACTTCCCTGATGGATGCACTGTGACATAGGCTGCGTCTTCGCCAACGATGGACTCCCCGAGCAGTACCAGACCACCGCCGGCGGCGATGCGGAATGCCGCCAGCGATTTCGATTGTTTCATCGAAACATAGAGATGCTTTTTGTCGCGATCAACGCAGGTCGAAGCCGGATGCCCCGTGACATCAACCATCTTCTTCAGCGTTAACGAAGAATCGTTATCATTGAGATCATAGACCGCGATCTTTTGCTCTTTGTTCAGTGAAACATAAACCAACTGTTCCGCACTCAGGCCATGCTCTACAGCGACTGCAAGCAAACACTCAACGACGATCAACCAGCGCATAGTCTTCTCACCTGTTGTTTAATTCGGTAATTCGTGTGGCCAGTATGATCTAACGGAGAAGCAAGTCGTCGATCAGCCCGGTAGAATCTCCAAATGAATCAACATTGATTCCACGTGGAGGATTCGAAGTTGCCATGCGAGATGGCGACTACAAGTTGTTGGCCACGATGATTCCGCAGGACGCTCCGGGTGATATTGCCGACGCAAAGCCGCCGAATGGCTGGACGATTATGGAATTCATCAGAATGGCCGATCTGGGTCGGTTCGAAATGTTTAATCTGAAAGCGGATCCATCGGAAACGACGAATATTGCCACGGCTGATCCGCTGCGGTTTCAGGCACTTCGAGAACGC
>CALFOL010000704.1 GCA_937919915.1 uncultured Planctomycetaceae bacterium | reverse complement strand
TTTGCCCCAATCGCTAATCAGCAATTGAATGTAGAATCGAATTCGATCTTGCTGAGATGAAACAGCTTCGCTGCTATCTTCAGTGTTACGTGAGACCGAATTACAATTGTCTCCCGACTCCGTCGAAGAATTAATTGCGTCCACTCCTACTCCGACTGAGCAACCGTCTTCCGTTTCAGCCGCCCACTTAAGTCATTCTCTTGAAAAGTTAAACTTCATCATTCACCCCCGTTGTTTAGCAAATTTGCTGCCTGGGACGCGGTCATTTCAAAGTAACATAAACCTTGGTAATCTGGATCTCTCCAAAACTCTGTTAATTGACGGCTTCGATAAAAGTCTTCGGACTGACTCAATGAATGCAACCCGACTCGTCCATCGAAATCCAACTCCAGGCTTAGCTGAATTGCCACCTGCAGCATGAGCGTGCCCAAGCCACCGAACTGTCGGTTAGGCCGCCACTTACGTTTCCCGTTCCATGGAGCCGATTGGAGATAATCGACGTAAACGATCGACTCACCAATGGTGCCTGGAATTCGTGAGGCCTTGTTTACGTCTAACTGCTCACAATGTTGTGGCTCTATGGAGTCCCATAGGTCTGCGGTCTTAAAATCATTTGCGAATGCATCAAAGAGTTCGAAAGTTTGAATTCTTGCCATCAGAGCACCATCAACTCCGCTTTATCCTTAGTGGTCTCATTCTCGAACAGCAACTTATCTCCCTGATCAATACGGGAGTCGACCATCTGATAAAGACGCAACGCCTGCCTCAAGAGAGCGGTCTTGCTTAGCCCTTTTTTCTCGCAGAGATCGGCTAGTAGTGTCATTTCCTGTTCGGTCAGATTGAGAGTCATCGTTCGCTTCTGCATTCAGTGCCTCCTAATGTCGTATCGTCTTTCTGCACGACTGAGTGTAGCTGTTTATTAGCTATTATGAAATGCTTAAATGGTCATAAATCGATTATTTACTGGCCGATTTTCCTTGAATTTGCCTTGGTACCCGTCGTAAGAAGCCGGGCCCTAGCAGCTGCGTAATGAAAGACCGTTTGGCAGATTGACTATTTGAGATGACAGGCTGCCGATTCGGAAGCCACGGTCAATACGGCAATAGGCGGACCTCGCTTGCTTGAGCTTTGTCCCGGGAAATAGACCGTTGCCTTCCCAGTTAACCTCAACGGGCGAATCGAATGAAACATATGTATGCCGAATTGGCACGACGAATCAATGGGTGCTTGGTCGCAATCATGCTTGCGTTTTCCACAGGTGCTCAGGCGGCAGATAAGCCTAACGTTGTTGTCATTCTCACCGATGATCAGAGCTGGGTTGGATCGTCGCTGCAGATCATTCCGGATGATGATCGGACTCGGAGTGACTACTTCCGGACGCCGAATATTGAACGGCTGGCGAGAATGGGGATGCGGTTTACTCAGGGGTACTCACCTGCCACGTCGTGTTGTCCGACTCGACGGGCACTGCAGACGGGGCAGGTGCCGGCTCGGCATGAGTACAACGGGGATCGTGAAGGCTGGACGGCGGCTTATCGGAAGCAGCTGAATATCCCGCGGATGCTGAAGGCGGCGGACAGCGATTATGTGACGGCTCACTTTGGCAAGTGGGATCATCGCTATGATGAGATCGCTCCGGCAGAACAAGGCTACGATGTTTCGGATGGCTACACCGGAAATGGTAACGGCGGCAGCAAAGGAACTGGCGGTCCGGCGGCAAAGTCAGACCCCAAACTGATCGACACGATCACGGATGAGGCTATGGAGTTCATCACCAGGAATCAAGCCAGTGATCGTCCGTTCTATTTACAGCTTTCTCACTACGCCGTGCATCTGGACATCTTCTACAACGCCGAAACGCTTGAAGACGTGAAGCAGAAATCGGCTCCGGCCAAAAAACACAACATGCCGGAGTTCGCGGCGATGACCGAGGATTTGGATGCCGGTGTCGGTCGTATCCTGGATAAGCTGATCGAACTTCGATTGCTGGAAAACACCTACGTGATCTTCATGTCGGACAACGGTGGTCGAACGACGATTCCAAAAGCTCCAAAACGCGAAGTCGACCGCAACGCGCCGCTGCGTGATGGCAAGCATTCGTTTTACGAAGGTGGAATTCGTGTTCCGTTCATCGCGTTGGGGCCGGGAGTGAAACCGAATTCTGTGTGTACGGTTCCAGTCACTGGAGTCGACTTGTTACCGACTTTCGCAGATCTCGCGGGATATCCAGATGCACTGCCTAACAATATCGACGGCGGATCCATTCGGCAATTGCTTCACAGCGAAGGCCGGGGAAAGGTTCAACGTGCCAACCCGTTTCTTGTCTTCCATCAGGCCGTTGATCGAGAGCCGATTTCTGCGATTCGACTGGGCGACTATAAGCTCGTCAAGACGTGGAACATGAACCGGATTGAACTGTTCGATCTCTCACGCGACATCTCAGAAGCCAACGATTTGTCTGACCAGATGGGCGACAAGACAAAGGAACTACACACTCTGCTGACCGGCTTTCTGGACGAAGCTAACGCTGACAAACCTTTGCCCGGTAGCGGAAAACGCAAAAAGAAAAAGAAGTCGAGCGACCGCGCGTCCACTGATTCCACCGAAAAAATGCGAGCCCCGTTGGTACCGAAGGGTATGCAACCCAATGTGTTATTTGTGGCCATCGATGACCTGAACGACTGGATCGGAGCACTGGGCGGGCATCCTCAGGCTAGAACACCCAATCTGGATCGCCTGATCTCGCAAAGCGTTCTATTCACAAACGCTCATTGTGCAGCACCGGTGTGCAGTGCTTCGCGGCATGCACTTTTCAGTGGTCTACGACCGTCGACGACAGGCTGGTATTCCAATTCTTCCAGGAGCCTGAAAGCGTACGAGCGTGCTCTGGGCGAAACCGTGCCGATGCCGACTCACTTCAAACGCAACGGTTATAAAACGCTGGCAGCCGGCAAGGTCTTTCACAAGGGAACCAGCGACATCAAAGACTACGAGTACTGGGATGAAGAACGTCCTAAATACAAATGGCCGGCAGAACTCGCCGCACGAGGCCACGGTTATCAGAGCGACAAGGGCGGGCACTTCCATCCCTTCCCGCCAGACGGTGGAGCGATCTACCAGATGTATCAAAAGGGCGTGAGTGGTCAATCGTTGTGCTGGGGTGCACTCGAAGCCGCGGACATGCCGCCGGAAGGAATGCCGGACGTCCAGATCGCAGACTGGGCGGTCGACAGACTCAGGCAGAAACATGACAAGCCGTTCTTTCTGACGGTCGGCTTCATCCGGCCGCACGTCCCGTATACCGCACCGAAGGAATTCTTCGATCTGTACCCGCTCGATGAAGTCGTCGTGCCAGATGTTCCCGTCGATGAAATGGACGACATCCCGTTGTGGGGCAAGGCGTTCGCTTATGGAACGATCGAAGGCGGCGACCATCACAACGTGCTGAGCGTTGGGCCCGGCTATTGGCGAGAAATGACGCGAGCCTATCTGGCGTGTGTTTCGTTCGTGGACGCTCAGGCAGGCAAAGTTCTGGAAGCTCTGGAAGCCAGTCCCCATGCCGACAACACAATCGTTGTGTTCTGGTCAGATCACGGCCAGCATCTCGGCGAAAAGAATCACTGGCGCAAGATGGCTTTGTGGGAAGAATCGACTCGCGTGCCGTTGTCGGTTCGATTGCCAGGCGGGATCAACGGCGGCGAAAGTTGCAGTCGATCGGTGAGCCTGATCGATATCTACCCGACGATGTTGGAGCTCTGCAATTTGCCCGAAGTCAAAGGCCTTGAAGGTGTTTCACTGCTGCCTCAGCTGAAGGATCCCAAAGCAGAACGACGCAATCCGGCGATCATCACCTGGCAATACAACAACCACGCCGCGCGAAGTCAGAACTTTCGCTACATCCGCTATCGTGACGGCAGCGAAGAAATGTACGACCACCGCACCGACCCGAACGAGCATCACAACATTGCAGACGATCCGAAACTCGCCAGCATCAAAAAGAAGCTTGGCGATTTCATGCCGAAAAATAACGTCGTACCGAAATCGATTGAAGACGGTGGCACCGACAGCTACGGAAAACGCTACGAAAGACTCCGCGACGAAGGAGTCCCCGTCTGGCTGGCACGGTTCCAGAGGAGTCGAAGTAGGGTGGGCATTACGCAGCTGCTCTCGCTAGCAGGTCCTGCCCACGTTACGGTAGTTCCGGCTGTTCGATGGTCACGTTTTCTCCGCGGCTGACTTTCACCGTCTTCTTTCCTTCCGGAATCTGAATACGGTTCGTTCCGATTGTGGCACCGTCCACACCGTTGAGATAGATGCCGGTGTCTCCGGCCGTAATCAGATTGCCTGAGACTGTGATATCACGGGCGGGATTTGCGTTGTATCGCGATTTCCCCCAGATGTAGAGACCGGTCTGAGTCGCATCGGGCGTTGTGCGAAGAATGTTGTCGCGGACAATCAGCCCATCCGCGTACCCAAACTGCATCAGGGCACGAGTCGCCCCTTCAATGCCGCGAACCATGTTACCGGCGATTATTGAGTTCGTGTTTCCATTGCCTTCAATACGGCCCGTGACAACATTGTCGCGAATTAACAGACCATCGACGCCACCTGCCAGTATCGACCGACGACAACGGTTGGCGATGATCTGAACGTTCTGCAGTCCGCGAGCATGCTCGACGTGGATCGTGGACCCGCCGGGCGAAATGGTGTGTTCCAAATCGTGGCAGCCTGTGACCAGGTAGTCACGAGCCCCATTGCCGCCAGCCATCTGGATGCCCTGTCGCAGAAAGTTTCGCATGGCCACATCGCGAACCGTGATATTGCGGCAACCGTAGCCGATCGCGACGCAATCACCGGAAAAGTTTTCCACGAGCAGATTCTCGATGACGACGTTCTCGACGATGGCCCCTTTGGCATACAGAAAGATGCCGTGGTTATGTTCCGGAACTCCTTTGACGTAGGCCGGGTGGGTGTTGCCACCGTCGAGATGAAGATCGCGAATGACGATATTGCGAGCGCCTTCGGGGCCGTGGCCGAGCATTCGCCAGAAGTTCGAATCGCTGGCACGTTCGGGAAAATGCAGCGTCGAGGCGGCTCCTTCTCCGGTCAGGATCGTGTTCGATGGCACGGCCAAGATTGGCGACTCGGCGCCCTGTCGCGAGATGATGAACTTTCCGGCAGGAACAAAGACCGTGCCTCCACCAGCCGCACCGCATGCGGCCAGGGCCGTCCCGACCGCGACGGTGTCATCCGAATCGTCGTTGGGGGTCGCGCCATAGTCGACGATATTAAACGTTGCCGCGGAGAGGGATTCGACAAAAAGAAAGGCGGTGAAGGCTGCAAACGCGAAGGAACGAATCATGGTGAAATATCTTTTTGAATTGAGGCGATTTGAATTCGGTAGCGAAAGTTGCTCAAGATGATTAGCAGTGGCTGTTCAGCTACTGATCTCCTGGTCTTTTGTCCGAATCCACCACCTCGCGCGGCAACAACAGTCGCTCAACACTTGTCGCCAGATACGGCGGAACCGTCATCAGCATCCGAGCGCCCCGAGAATCTGAGAACATCCAAAGTGTTCCGTCCTGACCTGGAGGTACCGGCACGCTAAAGTAGCCAGCCGCGTCCATGGTACTGAAGTCGAACACAACATTCTTACTCCCGTTGAGCAGAGTTCCACGCGTTGCGTCCGTGTAACCGCCGACAACCTTAGTGCCTTGCGGAACGTAAAAATACAGATCCCAGCGCCCGCCGAGACGCATTGGATTTTCCAGGGTTGAACAAACCGTCATTGGCAGGTCTGCGGGCAGAATCACCTGAGTCATGTCCTGGCTATCATTCCATTCCAGTCGGTGAAGGCCACTGTATGGGCTTGTGAGCGCAACGTGCCGCTGCTCACCATCCGGAGGAACGCTGTCATCGTGGTCGACGGCCTCCAGCGTGACTTCCTGCGGTGAGTACAGCGAAAACTTCACGTTGCCACGATTTCGGTAGTGCGTGATCAATCCGCCGGTCACATCCAGCTCGATTTGGTGATGGCTCTCCGGCAGCCACGTGTAGATCTGCTGCCGACCTCGACCGCGGTTGTCGTAGCGACCGACTGGTACCTGCGGCAAATTCAAACCTTTCGCGGGGACGAGATCGTCGCTGAATTTCCTCGGTTCGAAGTCGAGCACGGTCGGCTTATTTGCAGCGATGCCCGCCTTGAGAATCTCAGCGATCTCCGCCGGGGCGAACGGTGCGCTGCTCTTCCAGGAATTCGTATCTTCGGGCACTTGTACAGTACGATCGCGGAATCCGTTTCGCTCACAAAGTGCGACTGTCGAAAGCATCAGGCGATCACGCATACGATAAGTGTGCCGCCAAACCTGCTCGAAGCCCTGTTGTCTCGCCTTCCCGTCCGTGTTGCGGTATTCGACGTACAGCTCCAGGTAGCGAGTGTACAGAATCAGATCGTCAAGCCGGGCGCGCACCCGCAAGTCGCTCGTCAACGTCCGGGCCTGGTCAAGGCTGCGGTACATCCTCGCCACGATGTCTTCATGAGATCGCACCGAGTCGTGATCGCGATTGATCAGTTCGTAGAATTCACGCAACGGCTGCTTCGCTGCACCGAACGCTTTGTCGAGAAACTCTTCGATCAGCAGGTCGATGCGTTTGGCGTTGTCGACGTCCCAGAGTAGTTGCGGCGTGAGCCAATAGCCCAGACCGTTGGCTCCCCAGCTGTCCATGTTCTCCGAATTCATGAAACGGGCACCGTGTTCGTGAAACCAGGGAACCGTCCGGGTGAGATATTCGATGTTGCCGCCGCGTGCGCTGCGCGGCAGATCGTGGCTCCAGGCGAAGACGTCGTGGTAATCGCGAATGCCAACAATGGCTTTTTTTGCTTGCCAGCCCGAAACAAGTTGTTCCACTGTATAGCCGCCGCGGATAAACGCCGTCGCGATACTGATCACCACTTTGGGATGCGCATCGATGTTGGGCGGCGGACTGTGTTCGTTGTAGCCGTACATTCCCACGTACCTGTCGCCGATTCCGAGATCGTTGATCGCCACCGCGACGTCGTTTGCCAGCGTCAGCGCCCGGTCGCTCGCGGTGCCCCGGGCGCGGCAGGCTTCACATTCGCACCAACCAGAACCGTCGGATGGATCCAGGGAAATGCTGTCGCGTTCGGGCCGGGACTTCATCTCTGCGACGGCATCTTCAACGACAAGCTTCCGCAGGCCTGGATTGCTGACACAGAATTTCGCGTTCGCGCCGCTTGATCTCTCACCATCAACGAGAGCAAAGTACTCGGGATGCTCGTTGAATGCTGGCTGGTTCCGACGCACGATGCCGCCATAGGAATGCCCCGTGTTCAGCACGAACGATGACTTCATTCGATTACGTCGTTGCCAGCGATTCCACAAGTCTCGATCAGACCACGGTGCACCGCGCGGTGCCTGCCGTGTGACGTAGTCAGGCCGTTCCGTCACGTTCAGAGCGGCAGACAGTTCCGGACGACTGGGAACGACTTCCCACGTGTCCGTGAGAAAGAACAGGCGATATCCCTGACGATGCAGAAAATCCCACACGGCGCACTGCACGGCCGCTGGTGTTGTGCCGAGCAGGTAGAGTCGGTCGTCAGTTGTTCGCAGCAGATACTGGTCCGGGCTGCCGTCCCCGGATTGAAACTCGACCTTGAAAGGAAGCTTCGCAAAGTTCGAGACCAAACCGACTACAATGCCTTTTTGTCCTGCAGCGATACCAGACCCAGCATCTCCATCTTCAACAAGAAATACCGAGCCACTGATGCGCCCGAGATATTCACCAAGCTCAGCGGCGGCTTCACGGACATCCGGTGTGGCATCAGGACCGACAACGACCGGCATCCGTGCCTTCCCATTTGTTGCCAGGAGAACTTCTGGCAGCGTTTGGGCCGACAAAGAACTCTGTGAGACGATGGAAAATGCAACGACGCCGCACAGCGAACACATTCGGTCGAATCTATGTTTTGGTTTTTGCATC
Source organism: uncultured Planctomycetaceae bacterium (assembly GCA_937919915.1). Taxonomy (GTDB): domain Bacteria; phylum Planctomycetota; class Planctomycetia; order Planctomycetales; family Planctomycetaceae; genus Fuerstiella. Next base: position 6,407 of record CALFOL010000704.1, on the reverse strand, counting down.
ACTCCAGCTTTCGGAATTGAAATTATTTCGTACGCTGTTCATTCGATGAACATCTGCCACCCAGCCAATCATATCTACAAATGGGCCACTCCGATGCTTCGTTATCACTTGTTCCTTTGGGCTGTTCTGATTTGTTCCCCAGTTCCCGCGGACCAGCGGCCCAATATTATTGTCATCATGGTTGATGATATGGGCTGGTCTGATCTCGGATGCTATGGCGGCGAAATCGACACGCCGAATATTGACTCTCTGGCGACGGATGGCTTGCGGTTCACGCAGTTTTATAACAACTCTGTGTGCGGCGCAACTCGGGCTTCACTACTTACGGGTCTGTACTGTCAACAGACCGGGCATCGAGGCGACCGCTGGAACGAACCGAAAGATTTTCAAAAGTGTGTCCTGATCTCGGAACTCCTGCAGACCAACGGATACCACACCGCGATGGTCGGAAAGTGGCAGGGACGCGACTTGGCCGTGCAGCGCGGGTTCGATCGCTTCTTTGGCCCGAATTGCCAGGGGAAGATCAGCTACTGGAACGCGGTCAAAGCCAACGACTTTTACCTGGACGATCAGCCGTGGAAGTTTCCGGAGAACGACTTCTTCATGACAGACGTGTTCAACGATTACGCCGTCGACTTCCTCGCCGACGCAGTGAAAGGTGACAACCCGTTCTTTCTATACGTCGCGTATATCGCTCCGCACTGGCCTCTGCACGCTCGCGACCGCGACATCGCCACGTACCGCGAACGCTACCGAACGAAGGGTTGGGATGAATGTCGACAAACACGAATCGCGAAACAACACGAATTGGGACTCCTGCGGCGTGGCTACGAACCTGCGTCGCCAGCGACCTCGATTCATAAATGGACCGATGATCCTCACAAAGAATGGCAGGCCGAACGGATGGCAGCCTATGCAGCTCAGATTTCAAATGTCGATCGCGGCGTGGGGCGCCTGCTTGACGTTTTGCGGAATTCCGACGACGGCAGCAACACTCTGGTTCTCTTCCTGTCAGACAACGGTGCCGCGCCGGACGGCGGGCTGCGACTGACGACCAGTGGGTTTGGATTCGGTCCGAAGTCGAACGATGGCAATTGGCGGGCAGACGGTGCCGCGATCAAGCCAGGCAGCGGCCCTGATCTTTTGCCTGGTCCTCACGATACGTTTGCGGCCTACGGCCTTGCGTGGGCGACAACCAGCAACACGCCTTTGCGCGATACCAAGCAGTCCGCATACGAAGGAGGAATCCGAACGCCGTTGATCGCTCGCTGGCCTGCGGTCATCAAGAAGGGTGGTGTCCTCACACCTCAGCCCGGACACGTGATCGACATCATGGCGACAACCCTGGATGTGGCAGGCGTCGAATATCCAACGATATTTCAGGATCGTCGCCCAATACCAATGGAAGGAAAGACGTTGGTGCCGGTTTTCGAGGGGCAGGAACGTGACGGCCACGACGTCCTGGCGTGGAAGTGCAGCCGTGGACGTGCGGTACGCAGTGGACCGTGGAAACTTGTCCGTCCTCGCGACGACCGTGATTGGGAGCTGTACAATGTGATCGACGACCCAGGCGAAACGAACGATCTTGCCGAGCAGCATCCAGATCGCGTTGAAAGGATGACAGAACAATACAGTGCCTGGCGAATTCATGTCGGAGCGCAGTAGAATGATCTTCAGCAGTTCGAGGTGGAGTTTGGGGACGGTGATTCAAGCGTCTCGATCGTGTGCCACTGGCTTTGCCAGTGCTGCTTCTCCAGCGAAGTCCATTATCGCACTCGCAGTGCCAGTGGCAAACACCGGATGCCCCTGTTTTTGCTTGTCCTGACCTGGAACGACTGAAGTGTGCAGTTGCTGTTTACCAATTCAAACTGGCCTCGAAACGTTCGGCACACATGGTCATCAGTAAACAATGTTACAGAAATCGTTTAGGACCTACCGCATGACTCGTAATCACATCCTCTCCCTATTGACCGCCGTCGCCATGTTCGCCACTTCGGCCGATAGCCACGGCGACGAAGTCAATCCGCCGAAAGGTTTTCGCGCCCTCTTCAATGGCAAAGATCTGGATGGCTGGTACGGACTGAATCCGCACAGCGTTGCGAAACTGACCGGCGAAAAGAAAGAGGCGAACCTCGAGAAACAGCGAGCCGAATTTTCGCAGCACTGGCGTGTTGAGAATAACGAACTGGTCAACGATGGACATGGTCCTTATGCCACGACAAGCGAGGACCTCGGTGATATCGAATTCCTGCTCGAATACAAAACCGTCGCGAAGGCCGACAGCGGTATCTATCTGAGAGGCACGCCGCAGGTTCAGATCTGGGACTGGCATCAGGAATTCGATCCGAAGCGAACAACGCGAAAACCACACCTCGGTTCCGGTGGCCTGTTCAACAACACGCCGGGGCAAGACGGTCGTGATCCGATGGAATTTGCCGACAAACCGTTCGGCGAATGGAATCAGTTTCGGATCCGCCAGGTCGGTGCGCGGACGTGGGTTTGGCTCAACCAACAGCTTGTCGTTGAAGATGCCGTGATGGAGAACTTCTGGGACCGCAGTCTGCCGCTGCCCGCGAAAGGTCCGATCATGCTGCAGACTCACGGCGGCGAAATCCGCTGGCGGAATATCTTTGTGCGAAACATCGATGCCGACGAAGCGAAGCAGATTCTGGCGGGTGATTCAGAGAACGCGGGACTATCCGCCGCACTGACACTGCATGCCTCATTCGATGAAGGCCTGGACGCGGACTTTTCCCGGGGAGACCGAACCAGCTATGCCAAACAGGGGAAAGCGCTGATTCATGCAAAAGCAACTGACGATGTGAAGCTGGCTCCTGAAGCCGGGCGGTTTGGAGGAGCGTTGCACTTCACAAAGAAAAACGGTTTTCGCCCGGCGTTCAAAGATTCCGGTGTGCTCGGCTACAACAGCGAAACCTGGAGCACCACAGTTTCTGTCTGGTTGCGGCTGAACCCGGACAAGGATCTGGAACCGGGCTATTGTGACCCCGTACAGATTATTGGCGACGACACGAAGAAGGGGTTCATCTTCCTTGAGTTCTCAAAAGACGAAACGCCACGGTACTTTCGTTACGCGATTCGGCCGCTGTTCGAAATCTGGAATCCCGACAACGTTTCCTGGGCCGACATTCCCTTCGACAGACGTCCAATGGTCCAGGTAGAACGCCCACCGTTTACGAGCGACGCGTGGACTCATGTGGTCTTCACGATTCAGAACGCCAACAACAAACAGCAGCCACGCGCCGGACACCTGTACCTGAACGGCGAGCTACAGGGGGCGATTGAAGACTGGGACCTGACTCTGGGCTGGGATCCGTCTCAGGTTCTGCTTGTGCTGGGGGCTTCGTACGTTGGCCACATGGATGATTTGGCCGTCTTCAACCGCGCGCTGAACTCGGATGAAGTGAAACAGGTGTATCACCTGGAAAATGGTATTCGCGGCCTGTATGGTTCAGCGGGGCACTAGACGCAGGTTGTGAAGTCGACTGAACGATCAGCTGCTTTCTGTTTCTAAACCCGTACGATGGGCTTCCAAGGCCGTCGTACAACCTCGTTGAGCGGGCCCGGAAACAGAGTCGGGCGAGAAACTGCGAAATTTCAAAACAGTCGACAACAAAGAAATGGAACTTGCCATGTACTTATTCTACCGACGTCTGTTCTTCGCATTGCTGCTGGTTATCTTTGCATCCAGCGTGACCGATGCAGCCGATGGGCGGTTTCCTGTTCAGTCCGGTCTTCGTGCGGGTGTGGCCAAGGTCGACATCACACCGACCGAAGTGAACGGCCTGGAAGTCGTTGGCCATCGACGGAAGGTTACCGGCGTCCGCGATCCGTTGCGTGCCGGTGTTCTGATTCTGGACGACGGTCAGACCAGGGCAGCGATCGTTACCCTGGACACGATCAGCGCATGGGACGAAATGGTGACGCTGGCCCGGCAGCAGATTGAAAAGGACAGCGGCGTACCGGCGGCCAACATTATGGTCGCCGCGTCGCACAATCACTCCGGTCCGGACTTTGCCACCGATTCAAAGTGGGGACGGGAACTCATTGCGAAACTGGGCGCTGCGGCAGTGAAAGCTTCTTCAACGATGAGACCGGTGACGGTGGGCTATGGTGAGGATAAAATCGGCTTCAGCATCAATCGCCGTAAAGTGATCAACGGACGCGCTGTGGTGCGGCTTAACAAAGACGGCCCGAACGATCCTCGCGTGAAGGTGCTGCGTTTTGACGATGGAGAATCCTTAACACCGCTGGCCGTGGTTATGCACGCCGTTTGTCACCCCTGTTTCTTTACCTGGGGCGACAAAGGTTCGACACCGTACCCCAATGGTTATCCGAAAATGAGCGCCGACTTTCCTGGCGAAGCACAGTCGTTTGTGGAGATGTGTTATGGGCAGCAGACGAGTTCGCTGTTCCTGCAGGGTTGTGCTGGAGACATTCGTCCGAATCTGCCGGGATATCCGTACCGCTGTGCCGACGAAGCTGACATTCAATGGGCAGGACGTGACCTCGGCGGTGCAGTCGTTCGCACACTGGCTCGTAGCGTCACGCGTGAAGAATTAAGAGATCGCGCCGAGTTCTATCCGATTCGCGTGGCCAATTCTGTCGTGTCGTTGCCAGGCAAAGAAGGACGAATCGACGCGGAACTACAGGCGATGAAGATCGGGCCGTATCTGCTGCTGACAATGCCGGGTGAGCCGATGGTTGAATACGGATTTCGGCTTGAAAAGGCCATTGCCGACCGTGCGATTCCGATCATTGTGGGATACGCCAACGGACACGTGGGCTACATCGCAACATCCGATTCTTATAGCGTCGGCGGCTACGAACCGAACACGTCCAAACTGACACCAGAAGCTGAGCTCATCATCCTGACAGAGCTGGGCGCTCTGGCGGATCGGGTGGTTGGGGATGTCTTCGAATCGTTTTCGAAACATCCCAAAGACGTCCAACAACGGGAGCAGGCTGAAAAGACCCGCGTCGAAACGACAACGCAACCGCAGTCGTCTGAAAAACCGTAGTCGAAGCGCTGCGACTGCAGAAATCGCCATCTTACGAATTTCGAGACCACATTATGCGAACACTCCTTCTCGCCATTTGGCTTTTGATGATGCCCAACACTGCTATCACCGCTGATCCTGTTGTCTTTGTGTCCGCATTCAAGACCGGAGACGAAGGAGCCATTCATGCCTATCGGTTTGATTCGGCCACCGGCAAGTTGCAGCTGCTGCGGCGGACGACGGATGTCAGCAACCCGTTCTTCCTTGCGGTCTCACACGACAGCCGATTTCTATATTCGATTGACGCCGAGAATTTCGGCGGGCCCGATCCTGGATTCGTCGCTGCTTACAGGATCGAAGGACGGGACGGGCAGTTAACGCGGCTGAATCGCCAATCCACTCGCGGAACCGCCTCGTGTTATCTGGATGTCGATGCCACGGGGAAAACTGTCGTCGTTGCCAACTATTCAACCGGCAGCGTCGCCGCGTTTTCGGTGAAGGACGATGGTTCACTTGACGAGGCTGCTGCGTTTGTGCAGCACACCGGTTCCAGTGTCGACCTGCCGCGACAGAAAGGGCCGAACGCACACTGCATTGTCGTAAGTCCCGATAGCCGCTTTGCTCTGGCGGCGGACCTGGGAATCGACAAGGTGCTGATTTATCGCCTGAGTCCCGACACAGCCACGATCACTGCCAACGCGGCCCAGCCTTTCGCTGCATTGCCACCTGGCTCCGGCCCTCGCCACCTGACGTTTCACCCCAACGGGCGACGCGTGTATGTAATCAATGAACTGAAGAACACGGTGACATTTTTTGACTACGGTGTTGACGCTGGCACGCTGACAGCGCGGCAGACAATCTCAACGCTGCCACCGGATTTTACCGATCGAACCAACACCGCCGATCTGAAGATTACTCCCGACGGAAACTTTCTTTACGGAACCAATCGTGGGCATGACAGCATCGCAAACTATCGAATCGCTGATGATGGCCGCCTCGAACTTGTCGGCATCGAACCCAGCCTGGGCAAAGGTCCTCAAAATCTGCTGATCACCCCGGACGGTCGCTGGCTGCTTTGTGCCAACATGCCTGGCAACAGCCTCGTGGTGTTTGCCATTAACACCAACACAGGCGCGCTGACACCTACTGGCGATCCTGTGTCAATTCCCATGCCTTCATGTATTCGCTGGTTGAAGTAGAGCAGGATACGGATTGATGCGTGCGGTTTCCGTGACTGTGGGCTGTGCTTCGGTCCATATCAATTGCACATTCAGCGGACTACTTTATCACACCCTCACGACTCCGCACATCAGGACCTCCCATGAAAAATCTCATCAGCTTCCTGGCAATCTGTGTTTTCAATTCAACATTGTTCGCTGCAGATCGTCC
>CALFOL010000703.1 GCA_937919915.1 uncultured Planctomycetaceae bacterium | reverse complement strand
CATGCCCGCGTCGTGAAAACGCCGCACGCGGTGCAATACCTGATGTCCGTATCGTAGAGCTTGCCGGCGTTTCATCAGAATGACCCACAGTTCGGCATTGCCGATGCAGGCTAATAGCAGGATAACAATCCCGGCAATGATGTTCATGAGTGGCGAGTCCGGCGAAGACGCAGATACCGAGAGTCTGGAGTGCTTATCGCCTCGGACCATAGTGGTCACGCTGTTGTGTCACAAGCGGATATGTGGCGTGAAACGCAAACAGCACGCGTTCTGGAGAAACGCGTGCTGTTGCAGATTCTTGCTGTTTCGGAAAAAGATTCCGGCCAGGAAACCCTTAGTGCAGTTCACGTGCTTCCGGTGGCAGTGGCACGAGTCCTTCACTGCTGTCTGAGATATCGATGTTGTCGTTCATCGGTGATGTGTTCTGAGACAGGCGAGAGCCTCGACGATCAAGGATGACTCGAGCCACTTCGCGAATTTCCGTTTGGCCCATGCGACGCAGGCTGCTGATCTCAGTCAGTGGCTCTAAAAATTGAGCAATTTTCCCGACTGTCGATTCCATCATGGCAATATCCATCAATGTGCGACGCAGGCCGGTCAGTGAATCCACATGGGTGGAAAGCTCGGACTGGAATTCGTCGAGCAGTTCCAGATTCTGGATCGCTGACGCGACACGTTGAGTCTGATCGCTGAGCACCGATTGCAGCTGCACCATCTCCTGCAGGTTCTGACCGGCAGTACTCAGTTGCAGAGTACTGCTGCTCAGGGATTCATTCATCGCGACGAGTGTGCGAGCGTTCTGCTCAGCCGATTCGACATCGCCGCCGCTAGCCAGAATCTGATCCTTCAGAGCACCGAGTCGTTCTGTGGACGCCTTGGCTGCTTCCAGTCCGGCGTCAGCGGCTTTGAAGTTTTCCGACGCAGCAATCATGCGATCTTTGAGGCCCACGAAGTCATCAAACTTTGTTGATGCCAGTCGCAGAGTTTCGTCGCTTTCAACCAGACGCTGTGTCAGCTCTGTCAGGTTAGCGATACTCTCACTGGCTTTTTCGTAGCCATTCGAAGCGGCGATCACACGACGCTGAAGAGCCAGTATGCCGGCGAGTGTGTTGTCTGCGACCTGTGTTTCGCCAGCACCGCTCAACACTTCGTCTCGCAGGTCTTCCAGTAATGCGATCTGTGTTGCGGCCTCAGTGTTCTGCTGTCGAGATGCGATGACTCGAGACTGAACAGCTGCGATGCGGTCCAGAGATGACAGAGCGACTGTGGAGCCTTCTGATTCCTTTTGGATGGCGGCTCGCACACGTGCGAGTCGGTCGAGCTGCTGTTCCATTTTCGCCAGGCTATTGAGCAGGGTTTCCGTTTCAAGCACGCCATCTTTGGCGCCGACCAGCTTTTGCATACCGGCATCAGTATCGTTCAGTCGGGCCTGAATGCCATCCAGCCGACCCTTCAATGGCCCCACCATCATCAGCTGCATTCCGAAGAACACAACGGCTAGTGACATCAGCATTGAGATCCACATGAAGTTGCGAAAGCTTTTCTGTTGCTGATTCGATGTGCGTCGAACGGTTGTTGTAGTACTCACGTATCGTTCTCCAGAGGTTTGAGCAAACGGCATCACCGGGGTTTTGTCCACACGGTGTCAGCTGTTTAAGTAATCGTTAGTTCCGTAATGTTTTGGTTTCTCGCCATTGATCCCTCAGGTTCCCTATCTCATATCGCCATGTCTCGATCACTCAGTTGCCCTAATCGGATCGGTTTCGGCAATTGTTGCTGAATTCAGAATCGGTGCGTCGTCACGAACAGTATTGCTGGAGCTGCCGGAATGAATGACGCAATTGACACAGCTGCGCCGTGTCGGCAGCTGCATGAATGAGGACTGCCAGCAATGAAAACGCTGCTCGGGGCCGCGAGGGCGCAAATTCGAATCGGAAATCGGAATTCAGCTGCCCTATTCCGTTTCCTTCTGCTTCTGCACAGCTTCGGCCATCGTGTCCAGAATTGTCAGCCGGCCACCGTATGTCGCCTGCAGGTTTGCGGACGTGAAAGTCGTTGCCACAGGGCCAGACGTCACAATGCGGACGTTGAGCAGCACCACTTCATCGAAGTACTCAGGCACCGTACGCAGGTCGTGATGCACAACCACGATCGTTCGGCCTTCTTTGCTTAGCGAATCCAGTAGTTCAAACACGATACGTTCCGTCGCGGCATCCACGCCGGCCATCGGTTCGTCCATGAAATACAATTCCGATTCCTGCGCCAGCGCGCGAGCCAAAAAGACGCGCTGTTGCTGTCCTCCGGATAATTGCCCAATCTGACGGTTTGCGAAATCCTGCATCCCCACGCGCTCCAGGCAACGCATCGACAGATCACGTTCTTTCGAACCCGGGCGACGAAACCAACCCAGCGAACCGTAGGTCCCCATCACCACCGTTTCAAAAACGCTGATCGGAAAGTCCCAGTCGACACTCCCACGTTGCGGCACATAGCCGATGCGACCACGCTGGCTGTCGACACTTTGCCCCCACGCCGTCACAGACCCGCTGACCATCGGTACAAGTCCCATGACCGCCTTGATCATCGTACTCTTGCCAGCTCCATTGGGGCCCACAATCGCAATGAGCCCGGGATTGCGCAACACCAGATCGATATTCCACAACACCGGCCGACGATCGTAGGCGACCGTCATGTCGTGAATGTCAAGAATCGATTCACTCGTCTGCGAAACCGCTTCCTTCACGGTGCCACCTGTGTCTTCGCTTCTGTGTCGTTCATGATGATGTCCCCTGGTGACTCGCTCAAAGCGATCGCGATCTGCGTGATATTGTGCAGCAATGCACCGCATAGCGTCTCTTCCGGCGTACCTTCGGCCCCGGCTGTGTCGGAGAACAGTCGAGCTCCGATTTTCAGCGTGTGACCTTTGCTGGCACAGTTCGCAACCAAAGCGGTGATGTTCTTGTCAGAAACGCTTTGCTCGGTAAACACCGCCGATATCCTGCGTTCGACCAGCAAGTCGGTCAGCTGATTGATACGTCTCAGACCAGGCTCACTGTCGGTCGAAATTCCCTGCACGGCCTGCACCCGAAAATCAAATGCAAGTGCAAAGTATTCGAACGCATCATGAGCCGTCACCAGCACGCGGCGATCATCCGGAATACGCGCCAGCAGCATAATGCCGTTGTGCTTCGCCTGGGCAAGCTGCTCAGAGAAAGCCGTTGCCGCAGCGGAATACTGTTCCGAATTTTCTGAATCGTATGCAGACAATCCTTCCGCCAGGCATTCGCCACACGTTGACCACAGGTCCGGACTGAACCACACATGCGGATCTGCGGCCCCTTCTTCAGTCTGAATCAAACGGCTCGGGGTTTCCTGTGTCAGCTTCTCTGTGACGCAGATCACCGGGATACCACGAAACTTCAGACTCTCCAACGCTTCATCGAACTGACCTTCCAGATGCAGTCCTGAGTAGACTACCAAATCCGCGGCTGTCAGCGCGTTAGTGTCTTTCGGAGACGGCGTGTACGTGTGTGGGTCAATCCCCGGACCATCCATAATGGCTGTCACCTGAACACGTTCGCCTCCGATCTGTCGTACCAGATCTTTAAGGATGTTCGTGGTGCAAACAACGCGAATCGGTCCTGTTCCCTGATGTTGTTGAATCCGTTCGCCTGTTGCTGGCGTTGATGGCGAGGTTCCGCAGCCAATCAGCACGGGCGTCAGGGCAATTAACAGGCGTAATGTTATTCGACGTACTTCCATCAGTTTAGATTAATCAAAAACATATTTTTGATCAATCAAAACCACTACTGTCGGTGGTATTCGTGCCCATTTTACGGGAAAAACGTGGCGGTGCAGAGTTCCTGACCACTCGAATTGATCGGATTCTACGGCAATGATCGTCTGTCGGGCGGACACCGTTGTGCTGAACGTTTGTCTCCGTGTAGCCTGCACGTGTGGCCAATTGAAGGCCGTAGGTGACGCTGCCATTCGTATTTGTCGCTGAGTGATATTAATGATCCTGCTTGGAATTCCTACCGGCACAGACGCACCGATCTACCATCCTCCCATTGCGACGGTGGGGTTGATCCTGGCGAATGTTGCGTGCTTTGTGTCGCAGGGGTTCGGCGAAGAGACGGCCTTGCAACCCTGGGCTCTGGATCTTGCTGTTGGTCACATCAACCCGATTGAATGGTTGACCACGATGTTCGCTCACGCAGGCTTTGGACATCTGATTGGCAATATGATTTTCTTGTGGAGCTTTGGTCTTGTCGTTGAAGGCAAGATTGGTTGGCTGCGGATGCTTGGTTTGTATCTGGGCATTGGGATTTCGCAGGCGGCATTTATTCAGCTGATCTTCCTGCCGTGGGACGCCGGATATGTCGTCGGAGCTTCATCGGCCATTATGGGCCTGCTGGCGATCACCATGATCTGGGCACCGAAGAACGAACTTGGACTGGCCTACTTCGTCTGGATCTTCATTATCATTCGTTGGGGTGTGCTTGAAATCACTTACATGTGGTTCGCCTGCTTCTATTTGTGTTTTGAATTCATCATGTGGATTATTGCCGGCGCCACGTTAAGTACGCCAGCGCTGCATCTTTCCGGCGCGATGTTCGGCGCGGCGGCCGGTGTGCTGATGCTGAAGAAGGGGTGGGTGGACTGTGAGAACTGGGATCTGTTCCGAGTCATGTCGGGCAACTACGGTCGCTTCGCTGATTCTTCCACGACCGTCGGCAGCCATGCGGATCCAGCGATCATGTTTGGTAACAAAGATGTGCGAGTCAAAGAGGATCTTCCGGATGAAAGCCACAAGGCAAAGAGCAGCAAACTGTTCGACAAAATCAACACGTTGATCGATCGTGGAGACGTCATCACGGCATCTGAAAAAATGTATGATCTGCGTCTGAAAGATTCGGATTCGATGCTGTCGGAAAAACGGCTGCGTCGCCTGGCGACTGGATTGCTGAAGTCAAACATGCCCGACGACGCGGAAATCTACGTCGAAGAATTTCTGGAGCGTTTCCCCGACGACTGCGCATGGGCGCGCGTTCGAATGGCTCAACTGCAGCTTACACATCACCACCAACCTCGAGCAGCATTGTCGTCGCTGAAGAAAGTCACGCTGTCTGCACTAGGCAATGACCTTGAGACGCTCGCGAAAAAGATTGCCCTGACAGCGAAGAAACAGATTCAATCCGGCGTGGAGGACGCTGAGCCGGAATGGTAGTGCTTCCGGCTGCCAATCTCGCGTTGCCGAACAACCACGCGTCGCTGCATGATCAGCATCACTCAAATTCCATTCGGTTCGTTCGTCCTTCGAACAAGGAATTTCGCAGGACGCACGAGGAACGAAGCGGATGCCGTTTTGAGATTTTCGATCTGAAATTTCAGATGTTTGTGGTGCGGGGTGCGCGGACTTTCCTGACCACAAAATAAACGAAATACATGAAAGAGCTACAGCGGGGATTTTGTACAGAGGAGCAGAGGAAACGGTCAGTCAGATTTCTGTGTGGGCGTCGATCGTTCTGCCGCTGATCGGTGCAAGGGCTGCTGGTTGTGGTTGTGGCTGTGCAGACATTTGGGCTCGATTCTGTTGCGGAGGGAAAATCGGTCGCTTTAATGGGCGGTTACGTTTACCATTCTTCAATCGAAAGGATCGGTCAATGTTACTCTATCTCAGCTACCGTCACTGCAAATTTCTAACAGCGCCCACGTCCCTGTTGTGCGCTGTCTTGGTTTGCGCGACCGGTTTGTCCGATGAACCGGTCACTGCTGCCCCTGATGCTGCGGGCGTTGAGTTCTTTGAAAAACATGTGCGTCCAATTCTGGCGCAGCATTGTTATGAATGCCATGCGCGGGCGGAGGTCAACGGCGGTCTGCGAGTTGATTCTCGTGCGGGGATGATGAAGGGCGGAGACAGCGGGGCGGTGCTTGTTGCCGGCAAGCCTGATCAGAGTTTGCTGATTGAAGCGGTGCGATATCAGAATCGCGACCTGCAGATGCCTCCGCAGAATAAACTGTCAGACGAGCACATCGCGGTGCTGCAAAAATGGGTTGCCATGGGAGCTCCGGATCCTCGCGAAGAACTGCCGCCAGCGGTGTCCACTGGACCGACCGGAATGAGCATCGCTGACGGACGTCGCTTCTGGTCGTTTCTGCCTGTTGCTGATCCAGCGGTTCCCGTGGTCGCTGAATCCGACTGGGGACAGACACCGATCGATGCGTTTGTGCTGCAGAAGCTGAAAGAGAATCGTCTGCAACCGGCGGAACGCGCGGGTAAACGGACTTTGCTGCGACGCGTTACGTTCGACCTGGTTGGCCTGCCGCCGACAGCAGACGAAATCGATGCGTTTCTGGCAGACGAATCCGAAGAAGCGTTTGCTCAGGTTGTGGAACGGTTGTTGAATTCGCCGCAGTACGGCGTTCGCTGGGGGCGACATTGGCTGGATGTTGCTCGGTATGCCGATTCGAATGGGCTCGACGAAAACCTCGCGTTCGGCAATGCGTGGCGTTATCGCGACTATGTCGTGGACGCGTTCAACAAAGATAAACCGTTTGATCGTTTTTTGGTGGAACAGATCGCCGGAGATCTGCTGCCCGATGCCACATTGGAGCATCGAACGGCCACTGGCTTTCTGGTGATGGGTGCCAAAGTGCTGGCTGAGCCGGACATGGAGAAACTGGTGATGGATACCATCGATGAGCAACTGGATACGGTGGGCAAGGCGTTTATGGGGCTTACCGTTGGGTGCGTGCGTTGCCATGACCATAAGTTCGATCCGCTGAAACAGACCGACTATTACGCCTTGGCCGCGATCTTTAAGAGCACAAGAACGTTTGCTGATTCAAGCACTGGTGCCATTCATCACTGGAATGAACATTCGTTCGCATCGCCTGAACAGCTGGAAGATCTGAAGAAAGTCGACGCCGAGATTAAGGCATTACAGTCGGCAGCGACATCTTTCAAGAATGCGGCGATGGCGAAAATTGAAGCGGCGGCGCGAGCGAAGGCGACGGAATACCTGATGGCTTCCACGCGGTTCGAAGCGTCTGCCCCGTTGTCGGTTGTGGCAGAGATAGCTGCAGAATTCGGACTGCATCCGCGGATTCTGCATCATTGTCGAACGCACCTGTCGTTCAGTCAGGACGATCCGTTTTTCTCGGCCTGGTCAGAGTTGGCGAAAACCGGTGAGGCTGTGGTTGAGCAACATTACCGGCCGCTGTTTAGTGGTGCTGACGCTGCCTTTGCTGCTGCGAAAGCACAGAAGCCTGCGAGTACCACGATTGCGGATCCGCAGCTGCAGGCTGCTCGCGCGGCGTTGGATGACAAGTCCGGATTTCTGGCGGTGCCGCCCAAAGTTCAGTATGCGCTGGATGCGGAATCGCTGGCGGAATTTGATCGATTGTCTGAGGCGGCTCGGGTGGCGGAAAGTGGTGCTCCGGACGAACCGTCTGTGTTGGCGGTTAGTGAGCAGGAGACACTCAGCAGCCTGCCGATTCACATTCGCGGGAGTCACCTGAATCTTGGCGACGCGGTGCCGCGAGAATTTCCTGAAGTCATGCGCTTGTCGGAAGTGCGGCCCGTGTTTCCGATAACGCAAAGTGGTCGCCTGCAGCTGGCGCAGTGGATGGCGAGTACTCAGCATCCGTTGACGGCGCGTGTTTTCGTGAATCGAGTCTGGGGCTGGCATTTTGGTCGCGGCCTGGTCGGCACGCCTGAGAATTTCGGGCGTCTCGGAGACCGACCGACGCATCCTGAACTGCTCGACTGGCTGGCACGACGATTCATGGAGTCGGCTTGGTCGGTCAAACAGCTGCATCGACAGATTCTGTTGTCCAGCGTCTACCAGATGTCATCGACGGGACGTGATGAGTCGGCGACGGCGGAGCTGGACCCGGAAAATCATTTGTTGTCGAAGTTTCGCCTGCAGCGTTTGGAGGCAGAACAGATTCGGGATTCGATCCTGGCGGTTTCGGGGCGGTTGGATTCATCTATCGGTGGCAAGACTGTTCCGTTGCGAAACCGGCAGTTCGTGTTTAATCACACTTCGCAGGATCACACAAAATATGACAGCATTCGTCGGTCACTATACCTGCCGATCATTCGCAACAATCTGTATGCGTTGTTCGAGCAGTTTGATTTCCCGGACCCTACGATGCCGACAGGTCTGCGAAGTTCAACGGTCGTAGCGCCGCAGGCGCTGTTAATGATGAATTCAGATCTGGTGCTGGATTCCGCTGCGGCACTGGCGGACGAACTGCTGGCCGATCAACACAACAGCGATGCTGAACGGGTTGCTGCGGCCTATCGAAAAGCACTGGGCCGTGAGCCGTCTGGCCTGGAGTCGTCTCGTGCGATCGAATTTTTTGGTGAGCTGACGACGGTTACCGGTGCGACGGGTGAGGTGAACAGAGAGCAACAGCAGCAGGCGTGGATGTTGCTGTGTCAGAGTTTGTTTTCGAGCAACGAATTCATCTACCTAAGATAGGGCCTGAATTGTCATGATTGATCCTGGTCTACAAAGTCGACGTCGAATGCTGCAGACGAGCGCTGCTGGATTCGGGCATGTGGCGTTGACGGCGATGTTGGGGCAGCAGGCGCTGTCCGCCGAGTTGTCGCACATTACGGCTCGTGCGAAGCGGATTGTGTTCCTGTTCATGAAAGGTGGACCGTCGCATGTGGACACCTTTGATCCCAAGCCGCTGCTGACGCGTGATCACGGCAAGCCGTTGCCGTTTGATTTACCGCGTGTCACCTTTGCCAAGCAGACGACGCTGTTGAAGTCGCCCTGGAAGTTCAAGCGTTACGGGGAAAGTGGGTTGCCGGTCAGTGAGTTGTTCCCGAACGTTGCTCAGCACGTTGATGACCTGTGCATGCTGCGTTCTGTACACGGCACGAATCCTGCTCACGGCGGCGCGTTGTTGAAACTGCATACGGGCACGGATCAGTTTGTGCGGCCGAGCATGGGGGCATGGATCGTGTACGGACTGGGTACGGAGAATCAGAACCTGCCCGCTTATGTCACCATTTGCCCCACGCTGGCTCATGGTGGAGTCAACAACTGGGGCGCGGCGTTTCTGCCGGCGCATTGCCAGGGGACGCCGATCGGCAACGCGAGTCTGCAGGCTGCGAAAGCGAAGGTGAAACACATTCGCAACGATCGCGTGAGTTCCTCTGTGCAGGAGCGCCAGCTGGCGCTCCTGAAAGCGATGAACAGCGAGCATCTGGACGCGGTCGGACGTGATCAGGCATTGGAAGGTCGACTGAATTCGTTTGAGTTGGCGTTTCGGATGCAGAGCGCGATGCCGGAGGCTCAGGATCTGACCGCCGAATCGGGTGCGACGCACGAGCTGTACGGAATCGACAACGCGGTGACCGAAGACTTCGGTCGACAGTGCTTGATGGCGCGACGATTTCTGGAACGTGGCGTTCGGTTTGTCCAGGTGACTCACAGCGACAGCGAAGTGCAATGGGACCAGCATTCGAATCTGTATCACGGCCACACGAAGAACGCGGCCGAGGTGGACAAGCCGATTGCTGGTTTTCTGACCGACTTAAAAGCACGCGGCCTGCTGGAAGACACGCTGGTTTTGTGGGGCGGCGAGTTCGGACGGACTCCGACCGCTCAGGGCAACAATGGCCGCGACCATAACCCGCACGGTTTTACCATGTGGATGGCAGGTGGTGGCGTCAAAGGTGGATTTGCTTACGGAAGCACGGATGACTATGGCTATTATGCTGCCGAAGACAAGATGCATGTGAACGATCTGCATGCGACGCTGTTGCATCTGCTGGGGCTGGAGCATGAGCGTTTGACGTTTCGTTATGCGGGGCGAGATTTTCGCCTGACGGATGTTGCGGGGCGCGTGGCTGAGGGCATTCTGGCCTAGCCTCAATACCGTTGAAATAGACACAAGTCACAGCCTCGAGCTACGTTAC
>CALFOL010000702.1 GCA_937919915.1 uncultured Planctomycetaceae bacterium | reverse complement strand
GGGCAGTGCCACGTCTGCGTCGTCATCCAAACTTCTGCATGGCGGTTTACGTTACCTTGAACGTTTTGAAGTCGGATTGGTTCGTAAGTCACTGCACGAACGGCGTGAGCTCAACAGGCTGTTACCGCATCATGTTCGACCATTGCGATTTCTGCTGCCGGTCTATAGTCATTCGCGAGTCGGCAGGTTTCGGCTGAAACTGGGACTATGGTTGTATGACAGACTCGCGGGCAAGAATCAGCCTGTGAGCGGGCATCAGTGTTTCTCTGCCAACGCAATGTTGAAGCAGGAACCGGCACTAAAAAACGACAAGCTGCTGGGTGGATTCAGCTATGGCGACTGCGGCACGGATGACGCTCGCGTGATTCTGGAGGTTGTGGATTCGGCAATCACAGCTGGCGCGGCGGCGTGCCATTATGTAAAAGCGGAACAGCTGTTGGTGACGGATGGCCGAGTCACGGGTGCGAAGTTGTCGGACTGCGAAACCGGCGACACCTTCGACGTGAACGCGTCGATTGTTGTCAACGCCTCGGGCCCGTGGGTGAATCGCCAGTTAGATATTTCGCCGAAACCGACCGCCGCAGCAGATGACAGCATTCGGCTGACGAAAGGAGTGCATCTGGTGCTGCCGGCGATGGAGTCCGGGCACGCTGTGCTGCTGACGGCCAGAAGTGACGGCCGCGTGTTCTTTCTGATTCCGTGGTACGGTCGAACGCTGCTCGGCACGACCGATACCGACTTTCATGGCGATCCCGCGACAGTTGCAGTGGAACCTGCAGATATTGACTATCTGCTGTCGGCTGCCAACGACTACCTGCACACTCCATGGACGACTGACGACGTTCTGGGAACCTTCGCTGGCTTGCGGACATTAAAAAACGAAACCGGCAAGTCAGCTTCCGGCGTCTCGCGAGAATGGGCGTTCGAAGAATTATCGCCGGGAATGATGACGTCGATCGGCGGTAAGTACACGTCGGCTCGCGTCGACGCAATTGCTGCGGTGGAGAAAGTTCGCAAGGCTTTGCGGCTGCCGTCTCTGAAAGATTCCGTTTCTGATCAAATGGCGTGGTGCCCTGCAAGCCCCTTTCCGGAGTGGTTGCAGCAAACGCGTGAGGCAGCCGTCGCTGTGGGTATCGACAGGGAAACAGCAACAACGTGTGCTCGCCGATACGGAACACACATGACAGACATCATCGCGCGAGTCAAAGCGTCGCCGGAGTTGGGGCCCCGAATCGTTCCCGATCTGCCGTTTTGCAGGGCAGAAATTCTGCACGCTGTGGAATACGAGATGGCTCGGACGCTAATGGACATCGTTCGCCGCCGCATTCCGCTGCTTATATTAACGCGCCTGCGTCAGGAAACCCTTGACGAGATCTGCGGCTTCGTCGCCCCCGTGCTGCATTGGGATACCGCCCGGCAAGAGCAAGAGGTCGCCAGTGTGCTCGAACGCCTCGATTTGTGACTCTTTGCGATACCAGCGCTTTGCCGATTCCTGCCAAAAGCCGCGAAACCTGCGGCAATCGCCGGTGTTTTTGCTGGTAGAGTTCGTTGGCTCGAACGGATTCAATTCGATAAACTGCAATGTCCTCATAACTTCAATCGATTCCACCAGCGACCTCGGAGACCACTGTGCGCAACATTTCCTGGCTGTTTTTGATATTGACTTTAATCTGTTCGACGACCGCATCAGCCGGCAACTGGGCTCACTGGCGGGGTGATCGCGGCAACGGCGTTTCTGAAACAGCAACGCCACCCACAAAATGGAGCAGTACAGAAAACGTAAAGTGGAAAGTCAGCATACCAGGGCAGGGCTCGGGGACCCCCGTGATCTGGGAAGACAACGTTTATGTTGTGTCCGGTGTGTCAGCCGAACAATCGAAGGCCGCTGCTCAGCCACGACAACCTGGAGGCAATCGCAGTCGAGGCGGACGAGGTTCCGCTCCGCTGCAGACTTTGCAGTTCACCGTTTTCTGTTTTGATCGTGCCACAGGCAAAGAAAAATGGCAACGGATCGCCGTCGAAGCCAAACCGCATCAGGCCACACATTCGACTAACAACTTCTCATCCGCCTCGCCGTGTACCGACGGTCAGCATCTGTACGCTCACTTTGGTTCGCGTGGACTGTACTGCTATACGATGGATGGGGAACTTGTCTGGAAACGCGATGACCTTGGGAAAATGGAAACACGAAACGGCTTCGGTGAAGGCAGCTCGCCAACATTGGTCGGCGACAAAATCATTGTGCCGTGGGATCACGAAGGGCAATCGCTGCTGTACGCGTTGAACAAGACCACCGGTGATTCTATCTGGACTGCCAGGCGAGACGAACCAACTTGCTGGGCCACGCCGCTGGTGATTGAGCATGATGGCAAACAGCAGGTGGTGATGAATGGCCAGACCTGTGCTCGATCGTATGATCTGGAAACCGGCGAAGAACAGTGGCGTTGCGGAGGTCAGACGGAACGCCCCGTTGCCTCGGCCGTGACTGATGGAGGGCTTGTGTTTGTCGGTAGTGGCCACAAGGGATCATTTCTGGCAGCGTTTCGCCCCAGCGGTCGCGGAAATATTGAAGGCACTCAGCACGTGGTCTGGTCTATTGACCGCGACACCCCCGACATTGCTTCGCCGCTGTTGTCTGGCGGTCGGCTGTATTTTCATAAAGGCAAATCCGGCGTGTTGACGTGTCTGGATGCAGCGACGGGGAAGCCGCACTTCACCGCTACGCGCGTGCCTGGCTTGGATTCGATCTATGCGTCTCCAATGGCCGCAGGTGGGCATGTGTACCTGACCGGCCGCAATGGCACGACGGTTGTTATCAAAGACTCAAACACGTTTGAAGTGGTCTCCACGAATTCCGTTGGTGAGACCGTTGACGCCACGCCAGCGCCCGTGGACAACGAGCTGTTTATTCGTGGCGAAAAACACCTGTTCTGCATTTCCGGTTCCTGATCTGGATCCCGCAGGGGTTTGAGACGCGGAGGTCCGGGGCAGGGGTGGAGTTCCTGTCAGCTGATCCAGAGGGTTCCTCTGCAGCACCATTCCGGGTGTTTGAGGCCGTCGATGGCAGGAGTTCTGCGTGAAAAAGGCCAGCTTTTCTGCGTTGGGCGAAAAAACCAGTGCTTTACCACTGGAGTCGGGTCGCATGGGAGGGGATTTCTTCGAATTATCTCTCAGGAGAACCGAGAAAACATTGAGAAGCCTGGTTGTGATGGCGCCGGATTGACGATAAGCTTCGCGTCCGCTGTGGAGACTCACTAGACGTTTGAAGTCTTGCGAAATGCAGCGAAAGCAAGATTATCCAGCGGGGAATCTGACTGAAAGTCGCCCCACAAAGTCGGAGCAAAAGTTGTGACTATTGATCAGTCGTTGAAAAAACCAAGCGGAATCGTACGAGTACGAAACGTCCTGAAGCGCGCCGAACGAATCGTGATCCTCAAAGAGCAGGACCGATGGGTTGAGGGAAACAGTACGGCTCTGGGATTGCCAAAAGTCCGCATCAAGCAAACAGTGGTTGGTAAGAAGAAGAAGGTGAAAGAAGAAGAGCCCAAATAGCTCTTCGGTTTTCTACAATCAGTCAATTGCAACAGCCCGCGTCGTTTCGACGCGGGCTGTTTTCGTGCGTATTCACGTTGCTGCAC
>CALFOL010000701.1 GCA_937919915.1 uncultured Planctomycetaceae bacterium | reverse complement strand
AAATGCCAATCCTTGGTTCTAACAAGGTAGCTTACGTGGCGCCCCATGATTTGCCGCAATTTCATCGATTCAGATCTCGCAGCACCTCAAAGGGCGGCTCGTAGGCCTTTTCGCCTTCCTCACGCGAGGTGAAGAAATTGAAGAGATAGATACCATCCGACTTCTTTTTCAACAGGTGAATTGCGGCAGCTCGGTATTCGTCTGCGGTGAGGTTCTTCTGCCCGCCGCCGCGCGTGCATTCGATGCCGCCGTAGACCGGAACCGTCTTGATGGCTTGCTTCCATTGGTCAATCGGCAGGTCACCACGCTCAAACAGAAATTCAGAGACGCCGACAAAATCAACCCAGCCGTTCCTGACCCAGGCGGGAACATCGCAGCCGCGTTGCCGAGCCGTCTCGGGCGTCGGAGGGGGGTTGCCTCCATTTGAGGGCGGCCGCACCGAAAGCACCAGCCGACGACCGCGCTCGCGTCCCACATCGTCGAGCATCTGCCGAATTCGCTCGACAAGTGAGTTCATCTTCGTGACGCATTCTTCTGTCGTGCCGTCTTTGAAAAACGTCGGGAAGCGATTAAAGTCGAGTTCAATGCCGTCGCAGTCATAACGTCTGACGGCCTCCTCGATCAGCCGAAACATGTGGTCGCGCACTTCGTCCCGGCCAAAATCCAGCGCACCCTTGCCGCGATACTGCTCGGTCCCCAGCCGCCATTCGGGATGATCGACCTGAAATTGGGTCCGCAGAAAATCGTTGCCGTGATCGTCGTTCATGCGAAAAGTGAGCAACGCTTCGCGACCGCACCGTTTCGCTTCGGACAACATCACTGCATACGGATCGACACCACTGTCGAAGAACGCCTTTAGGTTCTCGAACCGCTGCTTCTCTGACGCCGGCCATTTTGCTCGCTCTTCAGCCGTCGATAACGTGCCGCGCATCGTGCCGATCCTGGTTGGGTAGTACATGACCTGCGCATTGACGCAGACGAGTATCGAGTCAACCTGGCTCCCTTCGTACGCCACCTCTTCGATCAGCCGCTTCACATCTTCCACGTTGACCGGCACCGGCCCCTTGCCGCCCGCTTTGGTTGAGAGACACGAATCACCATCAAAGTTGTAGAGCACTCGGCGGGTCCGGGGCGGAACTGCGTTGACGAATGCTGGCTGCCAGGAGGCGTGCATCGCGGCGTGGCTAGCGGGGACGTCTGTCAGTGCGTGCTCTTTTCGATCGGACAGTCGCATCACATACAGATTCCGTACGCCGCTGCGTTTTGCCCCGTAGACGATCCAGCGACCATCGGGCGAAGGCGTTGCATGATAGTGTAAAGTTCCCTCGGCGGAATGAGTCAACTGCTCGGTCTGACCATCGAGCGTGATCTGAAACAACTCGACGTTCTCTCCGATTTTTGCCGTGTAGAAGACCGACTGGCTGTCCATCGACCAGTTGGGGACATCGCTGCTGCCGCCGTGGTAATCCGGCACATCCAGAAACTCAATAACGCCTGCGTAGCCATTGCGGTCGGCCAGTTTCTTCAGCCCGGTCCCGTCAGCCCGAACAATGTGCGGATGGCAGTCGTAGTGTTCTCCGGAAACAAACAGCAGCCACTTCCCGTCGGGCGACCAACGTGGAGCGAAGACAAACGGATGACCTGTCTGAACATGCACGCGATTCGAGCCATCGGCGTCGGCCAGATAGACCTGATAGTTCTCGTGATAAGAAATCCGCGACCCGTCGGGCGAACTGCTGAAGCCATACGCGAAGCCGTTCGAGTTCGTCGTCAGGTCCGTCTTATTGCGGCCATCACGGTCCATGCGAAACGGCTTCGAGTTGCCGCCAATCAACGCCGTGAAGCCCAGCTTCTTCGGATCGTTCGGCCAGAAGAACAGCCCCGAATTGTAGAAGCTGACGCGTTCCACGCCGGTGACGTTTTCCGCTTTGCCGGTCGCCAAATCGACGAGATACGAGTCCACCAGCCAGCCTTCCGGCGTGAAGCGAAACGTCTTGTGCTCTTCCTCCCACTGAGCGTTTTCGACACTCTCCCAACCTCGCAACACAACCGCCGTCTCGCCATCCGGAGACCAGCCAGCGAACTGCGTCCAGGTTCCGACCTCGTTCACAAGTTCGCCACCGATCGAACGCCGCTCGGTGCCATCCGCCTTCACGACCATCGCCCGATTCGTGCTGACATTGGCGTGCCTCCCCCCGGGCAAGTTCGTCCGGTGCTCGTTGTAGCCCACCAGCGGGAGCGACATCGGCGCCTCATCGGCCCCGCGCGCGCTTCCGACAAACGCCAATGCCGACATCGCCGCAGCTCCGCGAAGAAAATCGCGTCGTGATGCCGGGAGATCAAGGTGGGACAGGCATCCTGGCTGTCGGCATTGACAGTCGGACCGGTTGCATCTTTGACAGGCTGGAAGCCTGGCCGACAACCTCGCATCACGCCGATTCATCACAGAGCCCTTTCGTCTTCTTGTTCGAGGTAATGTCCACGGAGGAGTACTGCGTAATATCCCGGCATAACGATTGCCGGTTGCTCAATGCGGAAAAATGCGATGAACTCGCCACTGACCGATAATTTTTGGCGACGATTTCAGGGAATTCATTGTGGTTGCAGACTTTGAAATAGATTATGATCCCGGGTCGGTTTTGACCCGAACCCGCCCTCAGCGCCTTCACCCCACCTTCCGAATTCCGAATCCCGCCCCAATGCCCGCCCAGCATCTCATATTCTTTGTTCTTTGCTGCGGCCTGTCCAGCCGGATCATAAGTGCAGGTGAGATTCAGTTCGAACGCGATA
>CALFOL010000700.1 GCA_937919915.1 uncultured Planctomycetaceae bacterium | reverse complement strand
GATCAAGATACAGCGGTTTGGTTGAAAGGCTGAGTAGACTCTTCGACAATCGACATCAAACAAGACTTCAAAATGAATACCACTACGAATACTGCAACTGATCTCACAGACCGGCGGCTTTTCTACATCGGCCACGACGAGTTTTCGTCGGCTGACGACGATCAGATGCTGTACTTCAATGACGGCGGCAGCATTTACGCCGACCGCTCCGAGACCGCTGCTCTGGAATTGGACAGCTGTGGCGACTTCGATCTTCTGACCGATCTGCCGCTACTGTCTCCCGACGGTGAAGCGTTTCTGTTTCGCAAGATGAATTATCTGAAGTACCTCGCGGCGCAAGTCGGACAAAAGTTACAGAAGCGGAAGTCGAAAAAGGGCCTGCTGCAGTATGAGCAACTCGTGGCCGACGCAGCAGCCGTTCGCAACCACATCGCTGAATGCAATCTGCGTTTGGTGATTTCCATCTCGCGCAAGTTCTCCACGTCGTCCTGTGACTTCGACGAATTGATGAGCGAAGGAAACGAAATTCTGCTGAAGGCGATCAGCAAGTTTGACTTCTCACGCGGATTCCGTTTCAGCACATACGCGACTCACTCTGTACAACGCCACTTCTACCGCTATACGCAGCGACGTAAGAAACGCAACACTGTTGAAGTTCGCACGTCTGACGAAATGCTGAGCGAACTTGCAGCATCCGAAGCCGATGACCTGATCGCAGAGTGGATTCGCGAAGAACAACGTATGACAGTTCTCATCGCCCGCATGGCCGAAGTGCTGGACGAACGAGAACACATGGTGATCACCGGACGTTTCGGGCTGGACAACGACGGTCACACCAAGACACTGCGAGAGGTTGCTGCGAACCTGGGGCTGTCAAAAGAACGTGTCAGGCAACTGCAGATGGCAGCAGTGGGAAAGCTGCGAGACTTCTTCGACGAACTCAATTCAGACTTTGCTGGCGTGCACAGAACATGCCAACTGGCGGAATTGGGATTTGCAGATGAGTAAGTCAACCAACAACCAACAGGCAGAGTTCCGCGTACACGACGCATCGCAACCCTCAGGCTGGATGCGCAAAGTTTTAGTCGTCGCCGCTGCATACAACATCGTCTGGGGCTGTTTCGCGATCTTTGCCCCGCTGACCATGTTCCAGTTTTTCGGCGCCGATCCGCTGCCGTCTTACCCGGAACTCTGGCAGTGCATCGGTATGATCGTGGGCGTTTACGGAGTCGGCTATGCGATTGCCGCGCGTCACCCATTCGTCCACTGGCCGATCGTGCTGGTAGGACTGCTGGGAAAAGTGTTCGGTCCGATCGGATTTCTGTTTGCCGTTAATTCCGGTCGCCTGCCCGCCAGTTTCGGCTGGACGATTCTCACCAACGATATCATTTGGTGGGTCCCATTCACTCTCATTTTGTGGCGCGCCGCGCTGCATCATCAGGTTCGTCCTGAACAGTTAACCGTTCGTCCGCCTGCTGCGCCAATTAATCCACTGGGGAGAATGCATAGCCAGCGTGGAGCGTCGCTGATGGAACTTTCGCGGAACAAGCCACTGTTGGTTGTGTTCCTGCGACATTCCGGATGCACGTTTTGTCGAGAAGCCGTCAGCGACATTGCCGAAGTCCGGGAACAGATCGAAGAACTGGGGACGCAGATCGCGTTTGTACACATGGGACAATGCGAACCTGTGGAACTGCTGCAAAAGTACAAGCTGACCGATCTGCATTCGTTTCGCGACCCTGTTTGCGTCCTGTACGACACGTTCGGCCTGAGGATGGGAACTTTCAACCAGTTGCTGGGACCACGTGTGTGGTGGCGAGGTTTTTGGGCATGGCTGGCTGGCCATAAATCAGGAAGTTTCGACGGCAACATCTTCCGCATGCCCGGCACGTTCCTGATGCACAACGGAGAGCTCGTGCGAGCCTACCGACATCGATCGGCATCGGACCGTCCGGACTACGTTCGGCTGGCGGCCTTGCCAAATGAAGAGAACGACCAGCACAGCGAAGTCGGTTACAACTCACCACTCAAGTCTCTGATTTGAATCATCGCCGCGATCGACGAATTGCTCGTCGACTGCGAACGGATGTGCTCGGACAACAGTTGTTCGACAGGATGACGCACCCGAACCGCTGAGGCACTGCCGGACAGAGTTGCTGGGCAACTCGCAGCGGCGCGACGGAAATTGAGTCTGGAAAAACGGGGCTCTGCGATGTTGTTCGAACTTCCAGCGCTGTCATTGTTCCGACGGCTTTCCGGCGTGTATTCACGTCAACCTGAGTCCGCGTTCCTGCCGACGAAATCAGCGTTGCTGTGACGATTCCATCATCTCGGATCGAGCTCGTGGCGATGTCGTCTCGATGCTTACGGCTAAACGTGGTCAGTTCCGCCATCAAGTCGCGAAACCCGACCTCAAAGCCCGGAGTCTGCTTCCAGACATCGGTGTTATAGTCAAAAAAAGAAACCGTTTCAGCGCCGGACAACATGGCCTGATAGGCCATGACTCGCAGTTCATCGATTTCCGGGAGCTTGTTTTCCGGCGGAAGAATCCATGTCTGGAGAATCACAACCAGCGGCAATTCACGCTGAGCGATTTTCATCAGCTTGCGACTGCGATGCACCATGAAAAAAACATCATCCAATGGCGCTTCGTACAAATCCGGATAAGGCATAATTCGCATCACGTCAGCTGCTTCGTACAGAAACGAAAAGTACTCGTAGTACGTTTCATCCCAACTTGCCATCGGACCCCAGTGCGATATTTCGAGACGCGTTCCGGGGAACTCGCGTTGAAACTTCGGTTTCAGTTCTTCGTACAAATCAATGTAGTAGCCGAATGGCGTGTCCGGAGAATTACGCCCGGGCTCATCCATCACACTAAAACCGATCAGCGATGTGGGATCGACTTCACGAGCCCGCTCGATGCCTTTTTCGATATCTTCGGGCCTGGTCTTGTCGATCCACCAATTGGCGAGCACAACGTTCAGCCCCGCCTTCGTGGCGGCGTCATGCAGATTCGGCCAATCCAGAATCACCTGCGTGAACCCCATCGACTTCAGATCACGCAGCGCCTCCGTCGAATGAGGGCTGTACATTTCAAACCGTTGCGGAATACGAACGGTCATCGGGACGCCCATGTATTCGGCATTACTGAGCCGGCGTTGTTTCTGCTTGTCGCTGAGCTGATAGACTTCCTCAGATTTCAATTCGGGCTGAGCGTCATCCTGTGCCGGTGTCGTTTGGATGGTCACATTGGCCCAGATGAGCACACAAACAGCACCACAGAT
>CALFOL010000699.1 GCA_937919915.1 uncultured Planctomycetaceae bacterium | reverse complement strand
TTGAGGAAGATCAGTGATCCAACCTGACTCAGGTCGCGTTGTCTTCAGTATGTCGCTTGCTAAACAATATCCCACCATTAAATCACTTCCAGCGCATCCGATTCGGCTTCGAGGAACCAGGACAATTCGCAGGCTCACACGAATCTTCCTTGGCAGTCCGTTCTGTATGGTGGCGAGCTACTATGCGATCTGCACCTGGCTTCTGGGCATTCCCGCGATCGCCCAGCTCACAGAGGTATTTCTGATCCTGGGTGTCATGTGTTTTCCGATTGGCCTTCTGCTTTGGTTTCTTACATCCGACATCGAGATCTCTGCCGACGGCCTGCAGAATCAAGGACGATTTCGCAACGATCCACTGTTCCGCTGGGACGACTTCGCCAATCAACGCGTGGACGAAGGAAGTGGAATCCACAGTTACAAACTTCTGCCTCCGGAAGGCGACTCCGGGAAGTTGTTCTTCGGGGATTCGACCGCTGGTGCAGACGATTGGATTCAAAGTCTGATTCACAGTGTTTGGATACGCCCCACGCCTGAGCCTCCGTCGATGCTGTACGTTCGCCAATTCACCTTTGACTCGCAGGTGATCGTGCTGTCGGATAGCGGCTTGACGATTGTGAAAGGGGACTTCGATGCCATTGCTTCACTGGAGGAGTTGTCCCCGTAAGAACAAGGGACGATTTCGAGGAGCGGACACGCCAGAACTTTTCGCGATGCTTCGGCAACACGTGCCCGAAGATCGCATTCTTACATTCGCCAAACACGGGCCGCCGCTGAGTCTTGAGGAGTGGGAACGTCGCGATGTGGAAATTGTCGGCCGCAAACGCGATGTGATGAAAGCCCTCCGTAGCCTCTCCGTCTTAAGTCTCGTCTTTGGACTTATTGCGGTGATTATCGGCCGCGATGCAATCGGGTTGCTGGGAATTGCTGTCATGTACGCCCCCATGTGCGTAGGCGGATACATCTTCGTCAGGAAAGATCTGACCAGGTTGGAACGTCAGTATGCGCAATGGCGGAATCAACTGACTTCAGATGTGTCTCGAACAGAAGAAGCCCCTGATGGGGATCAGGGGCTTGCATGTGAACTTCTGCATTAGAGTTTCGACGGGCACTCCTTCCCGCCGGTCATGGAACGCGACTTAGTCGCCGCTGGAACGCCATTCCATCTGAGTCGGTTCGGCCACTTTGCGGTAGCCGAGACTTAACATGACTTCCAGAACTTCGCTCCACGTTGGGAACGGTCGGCCGCTTCTGCGTTTGTAGTCGTCCATGGCTCGCATGAATTCAACTTCCGCACCCGAGTAGTCTCGTTCGCAGGTGGTCGGATCGATCTGCCGACGACGTTCCTGCTTTTCGCGACGGTCGGTGATCTGCGGTGCTTCGAGGGTGAATTCGTCTTCTTCCGCCAGGCTTTCGCGCCGGGCGGGCTTGGGTTTTGTGAGTGGTGTGCGACGACCGCGACGACGGCGGTCTGTCACTACCAAATCGGTTTCAACTTCCATCATGTGTTTAGTACTCTCTCTCGCGTCTGAGGAAAACGGAGCCAATTTGTGACTGACGGGCCGGGGCAGCCAGTCACAACAAATCAGAGCGAGGGGTGCATGCGACATGCAACCCTCGGCTACTTTAAGAGTCTTCCACAAAAAATGACGGGAAGTGAAAATATCCCGATTGAAGAGAGCTGATAACGAAAGGAAACATGAACGGCTGAGTAACATAACCGATTGAATCGGTTATTCCGGCGCTATTGCGCAGCAGAAAATTGTTCAAGCCGCGGTCGTTCAGGGCTACTTGTGGTAACCCAGTGAGCACATGATGTCGTAGAGTTCTTCAAACGTTATAAAACGGCGTCGATTCTCTATCTTGTACGTGTCAACGGCTTCGGCAAACTCAGCGACCTCAGGACGCTGAGAACGATTCCCGTCTTTGAACTGCCGACGTTCAAAGGATGGTGATTCAGGATTTCTGGCGGCTCGGCGATCAATGAAGTCCGGGCTCTGTGTTTCTGCGAGTTGCTGTTCTATGGAATCTGCCTTGCTGCTGATCGCGACCAAAATACAATTTCGTGTGTGTCACCTGATACTGATTGAGTCTTGGTCGCCTTTTCGGAGCTCGTCGTCTTACTTTTCCAGAGCATGACTGTTTTCGGCGGGTACTGTGCCGATCAGCGGAACCTTGCGGGCTATATAGATTGCACCGACCTTACGGCTGCGGTGGTTCGCCCTCGGCCACAAAACGCGGTAATATCTAAGCCTGACGGACATCGCAACATTCAGAAAACAGTGATTCCATGTTGAAAACAATTTGTGTTTTAGGCGGCGGAGCAATGGGCACAGCCTGCGCTTCTGTACTGGCTGAAGACGATGGTCATGACGTCCGGCTGTGGGTCAGGAACCCAACTTTCGCCAGCCACATCGCTGAAACTCGCGAGAATTCTCGACTGCTGCCTGGTGTCCGGATTCACGACCGGGTCAATGTGACGTTCGATGCCGAACAGGCGCTGAAGAATGCTGAAATTGTCCTGGTGTGTGTGCCGACGCGAGGAATTCGCAGCGCTATCGTTGCCCTGCGGAGCCTGATTCCAACTGCTGCTGTGCTGGTGAGCGCAGTGAAAGGCATCGAGAACGAGACACTGGTCCGTCCCAGCCAGATGATTCAGGAGCTGCTGGGTCAGAATCGCCCAGTCGTAGCGCTGGGAGGCCCTTGCCATGCTGAAGAAGCCGCGTGCGGGAAACCGGCCAGCGTTGTTGCCGCGTGTGACAATCTTGAGCATGCCCAAATCGTGCAGCAGGTGTTCTCCAACAGTCACCTGCGCGTGTATTCGAACTCCGACGTCCTGGGCGTAGAACTGGGTGGCGCGCTGAAAAACGTGATTGCAATCGCCGCGGGAATCAGCGACGGACTGGAGTTCGGAGACAATGCCAAGTCAGCGTTGATCACGCGTGGGCTGGCAGAAATGGTGCGTTTCGGTGAAGCGATGGGCGCCAACCCAGAGACGTTTTACGGGCTGGCGGGAATCGGTGACCTGATCGCAACCTGCGGCAGTCGGCACAGCCGCAATCGGCATGTTGGCGAACTGCTGGGCAAAGGACAAACTCTGCAACAGATTCAGAATTCGATGCAGGCGGTGGCGGAAGGCGTGTTCACTGCGCGTAGTATTTTCAGTATCTCCGAACAAAAGAAGATCGACATGCCGATCGCCAGCCAGGTCTACCGCGTCCTGTTTGAAGACAAATCGCCTCACCAGGCAACTCTGGAACTGATGCAACGCCCATTGAAGGGGGAATAACCCGCACAGACCGGATGACTCGCGCCAAGAGGCAGTCGTCGATCGCACGCTGTTTCCACGCAGCACGTCGAAAACGGGCGATCTGCAACAAAACCGTGACCTATGTTTTTACACATGTAATTTCGATGGTCAGGGCTGTTGTGGAGCAGATAAGTGAAATTCTCAACCTACTGGTCGCAGTCGCTCCTGAATTGCAGAAGTCGCCGCAATGCGAAACTCACACGACGCAGACTTCCAGGCACCTCAGCAAGTGCTGTAACAGAGACGCTTGAGTCTCGTACACTGCTGACGGCAGGAATCGGATTGCAGGTGCAGTATTTCGACAGCGTTGAACTGTCCGATCCCGTGCTGGTGCGCGTAGATTCACAGGTGAACTTTGACTGGGCTGCGGGCACTCCGGATTCGGCGATTCCCGCAGACGCATTCGCCGTCCGCTGGTCCGGGCAAATCGAAGCAACACATACGGAGACCCATACATTTACTGTAACCACCAACGACAAGGCTCGTCTGTGGGTCAATGGGCAGTTGCTGGTCGCTGAATCACATTCCGGCGATGGTACGATCGATCTGATCGCCGGACGGCGCTATGACATTCAGCTGGAGTATGTGGCACAGACTGGAGACGCAGTTATTGCCATGGAATGGCGCAGCGACTCATTGCCACAGCAAACGATTCCCGCGACGCAGCTGTTTCCGGCCTCGCTTGGTTCTGTTTCCACAGAGGAGTTCTCCGGCAGCGTTGACTTCTCCAGCGGTCCTGACAGCACGGCGAGTCTCAGCAGTTTCGAAACCGTGGCCAGCGATAATGTCGCGGAACGAATTTCGGGATGGTTACATGCGACGGAAACCGGGCCGTATCGATTTTTCATTGCAGCGGACAATAGCGCTGAGTTGTGGCTAAGTCATTCTGACAGCGCCGTCGGCAAACGTAAGATCGCTGAAGTGACAAACCCGACGACAGCCCGCAACTTTACAGCACACGCCAACCAGCAAGCGGAAGTGGTCTATCTTGTTGCCGGTCAGAGTTACTATATCGAAGCTTTGCACAGCAACACTGCGGGCGTGGATCATTTGTCCGTGGCGTGGATGCCACCTGGGCAGAACAACATCACGGTCATTCCGGGGGACCGTCTGTCACCCGTCTGTCACCCGTCTTGCAGACCGTCCGAATCTATGCAGACTCGCCGAACACAGCAGAAGGTGCGGATCCGGCCAGGTTCACAGTGGTGCGTGACGGCGCTGCGCCGAATGATCCACTGACGGTCCACTACACCACCATTGGAACCGCAATCAGCGGCACTGATTATTTGCAATTGCCAGGCAGCATCACCATTCCAGCCGGCGCGATTTCTGCGACGCTGGAACTGTCTGCATTGGCAGACACGACCATTGAAGCGGATGAAACAGCGATGATCGAACTGCAGGCTGGCAGCGGGTATGAAGTCGGGCGAATCAGCGAACGCACGGTCCACGCGAAAATCCAGGACGACGCATTAGCTCCAGCAGGCGGCGCAGCGCTGTGGTCGGCACCGGCACTGAATCAGTTCACCTTCTTCGGTGGCAACTTCACAACCACTTTCGACGCCATTCTAGGCGATGTTCTTCAGGCGGAAATCGATACCCTTCCGGAAGACGTCTACAGTGCTCAGCTGACGAGCAGCATCAACAGTGCGGTTTCCGCCGGTGATATTCTGCTGTTGGAATTCCGGGCAAAATCGATCGGGGACGCGTCAGAAGTGTCCGCCGTTTTCGAACAAGCCGGCGGCGAATACACCAAGTCACTGATGCAGGGGGTGACCGTCGGCAACCAGTGGCAGAAAGTACAGATCCCGTTTGTGGCGGCAGAAAATCATGCCGCTGGCGAAGCGAGTTTCGGATTCCATCTCGGACAACAGATTCAGACGGTTCAATTTGCGGAACTTCAAATCCTGAACTTTGGCCAGCCACAATCTCTGATTGAAGGTTTAGATCTGGCCGTGTACGAAGAGGCTGGTGACTGGGGAACTGGCGAACCCGTGCCTGTCAGCAGTCGAAGTCTTCCGATTGCGTACCAAATCGAAACATCCACCGTGCCTCCCGAAGCCTGGCAACTGCAGGCCTGGCAACGTAACGTCCGCGGGATCGACAGTGGCGAAACGATGCGGATTGAATTCTCTGCCAGAGCAACCAGTGCTGTTGCACAGGCTGAGTTCCTGGTGCAGCGCACGGACACGTTTCGAAGATTACTTTCCGACTCGATCAGTTTATCTTCGGAATGGCAGTCGTTTACATACGAACTCACTGCGAGCAGAAACTTCGATGTCAACGACCTGCAAATCGCGTTTGATGTGGGATTCGGATTGCAAACGATTCAAATTGGCGAGATTACCTGGAAAAACGTCAGCCATCAATTGG
>CALFOL010000698.1 GCA_937919915.1 uncultured Planctomycetaceae bacterium | reverse complement strand
TTTTCGAGTTGATCAGTCAGCCATCCAAGCATTACACGACGATCGTTTTCCGATGGCTGTTTCGCATCGACGGGCGGCATCGATCGCACCTTGAGCTGTTCGATGATATTCAGCCAATGAAAACGATTCACGACGAACGGTTTCTGTGCCACAAGCTGCTCAAGATTAAGATCGCCATTTGCGTCACCGGAATCGTGGCAATCGAAGCATGCGGTTTTCAGACGTGGCAGGATTTCAGCGTCGAAATCGAGTTTCGCTGCAGCACTGATCTCGACGTTCGTCAATTGAACTGATGCCGGAAGGTTCAGTACTGCATTGTTCGGCTTCTTCTGCTCGTCGCGCCCGTCGGCGCCCATTTCCTCCAGCTCAACTTCTAACTCGCGAATCCATTCCTCGTCCCCTTCCTCGCGAGCTTCGAGGAGTTCAAAGCGAAGTTGCAGGATTTCTCGCCGACGCTCGAACACTCGCTCCATCTCTTCAAACTCGCCTTCAAGTTCCTCGGCCGTATCTTCGTCCTCTTCCAGCCACACTTTGGTGAATCTCTCTACCAGAAGATCACCGGCGTCGAGCATCTTGAGCAGCGTGTCCGCTTCGTCGGCTAACTCGTTCTGCTCCGGCGGAATCTCAAAGGAGAGTTCTTCCAAACCCATCCGCCGCTCCAGAATCTCGAGCCGGATGTTTGTAACCTCGATCCGTACTTCGGATTCGTGCAGCGTCGTTTCAAGACGTTCGATTATCCGTTCATCGTCCCCGGCGTCATCGATTCCCTTCTCAGCCGCGATGATCGTCACATGCAAATCCCGAATCTCACGCAGCATATTTATCTTCTGCTCAGTGAGAACATCGAGCCGTTTGAATCGCCGCTGTTCTCGTTGCGCTTCGTCAATCCGCTGATTAAGTTCCTGGGTTACTTTATCAACCTCTTGTGTCACACCTAGAAAATCAAGCAGCATTTCCTCGGGGATGCCGTGGACCGCGCCGTGCCCTTCGTTATTGACTTTGCAATGGACGACATCGCCGTCCAGGTAGCTGAAGACCTCGATCGGCCCATTAACTCTCGTCGGCTCTCCCAGTCTTTCTCCCTGATACCCCATATGACGAGCCCAGACAAATGTCGATTCTTCCGCGGACACAAAGGCAAGCTTACCGTCTTTGGCAGGAATCGCTTTTGAAGGTCCGCCCTGATACGGAACGAGGTTATCTTTGACGCCCGAGATGTTCATCAGCCGCTTTCCCTTGGCGGGAGTCACTGCGACTTTGTAATTGTTGTCCTCACCTTTGGCCTTGAAGGCCGTCCCATCGTACTGCCAAACGTTCAGCGGGCTGACGCCGCTGATGTAATTGCGAATATTCGGTAGGCTGCTTTCGATCATCAATTGATTAACCAACGCTGCTCCGTTCGATGCCCCCATGATCGTAAAACTGTCTGAATCGACATTTTCGAAAGCTGCTAATTTTCGAACAATGGCTTCGATGAAACCGCGATCGTCGGCTTTTGATCGCTCAGAAACGATGTTCCAGCTCTCGCGATAGCCCTGAGGAAACACCATGATGTATTGAGCAGCAATGGTCTTGCGGTGTCGACCGAATCCTCGCATCGCCTTTTCAGCATGACCGCCGTTGCCATGCAGGAAGATGAAGACGGGCAACTTCTGACCGTCAGAGTTCTCTGGTACGTTGACGTAGTACGGTCGCTGAAAGTTCTGTTCCTGCGACCACGACTGAGTGACGGCGTATTCGCCAGAGGACAACTCTTCGCTCATCGCAGCGCAGGGCATACTCACAATCAATGCGATCGTGAGCAGGAACAGCAGTGGTGCGAAGGTTTCGTTGCTGAGATACAGGGGTACTTTTTGATGGGGCATCAATGGTGTCAACTACTTGAGTGGCGAAAAGTCTAGTGGTTTTAAGAAGATGCGATCTGGCGGCTTTGCCAGAAACTTGCCGTCTTTTTGAGACTCCCTGGCCACGCTTTGCCATGCCGGATCACTGAGAAACGACTTCCAGTTGGCGTCCGCTTGTTCGCGGCTTTCGTGGTGAATCAGGTAGATCAATGTGTTTTGGCTCTCGGGCAGATCGAACGGCGTCCAATAGCCGATGTTCTTCATTCCGTGTTTGCCAAACAGCGTGGTGGTGTGGTCGCGAAAGCGAGCATTGAGCGGGCCCAGTTTGCCTTCGTTGCACGTGTACGTCCGCAATTCATACACACCACCGGCCTGCTGGATCGCACTGGCAACCTTTTCCGAATAGTCGTTCTCGGTCATGAAAACACTGGTCGGTTTCTCCGCCAGGAGGCCACTGAACTCGGGCATGTCCAACACTTTTTGCCACTCGTGGTCGTTCGTGAAGTGAATCCAGTTCGCGTAGGCTTCATAACGTGAGGGATGCTTCAGCACATAAACGATTCGCCGTTTCTGTCGTGGCGTGCCGTCCGTGGGCACCCAATAGCCCAGTGCTTTCATGTTGTGTCTGGCAAAGATGCGATCGGTATATTCACGAAAGCGAGTGATGAGTTGTGCAAGCCGGCGTTCGTTGGCTTCGTAAATCCGTAGTTCGTAAACCGGACCTTTCGTCAGGCGTTCATCCGGAACGGACTCACGCCGCTTTTCGGTCGCATCGAGTCCCGCGCGCAAACCCAAGGCGACGTCTAACGGCGCTTTGCAAATCCAGGCTATGTCGTCGGAAATCCGGTTGCTGGCGTCGTGTCCTCCAACGAACAGTTGATCGTCTCCAAACGGGGAAAGGCAAAACGCTCGCGGGGATACCAGCGCGAGCTTTCCAGACGCATAGGCGTTGTTGACTTCATGCACCGTGTAGCTCTGGTCGGCTTTGCGGATCGCGTAGAGCGCGCCGCCATATAACCGGCTGCCGGGCCAAAGCAGATGATTATTGCCGGCGAGATTCCCTTGAAAACCAAGCAGGTGTACCAGTTCTCCCGTCTTCGGGTGGCGAACTGGATACATCATGTTGTGCGCGCCCAACGTGTAAGTCACTTCGGCATCTAGGTGCTTCCTCATCAGGTCCATCATGCTGGCTTCGTCGTGCGTGGTGTACCCGCCCTTGCCGTCGGGATCGAGCCGTTTCACCTGGCTGGTCGAGCGTCCGCCCGGTGCCCACAGAAACAGAACCGACTCGCCGCGACCGTTGGGATTCTTGATGGTTGTCAGTCCGCGAATGCCGCCGACATCAGTATCGACGTCGTCAGCCAAACGCAATAGTTCGGTGTAGCTGGGACGCGGACCGTCGTTGCGGCGAAAGATGGCATCGTCTACGGAGAACAACAGCGAGCCATTGGCTTGAACGATGCCAAGCGGACGTGTCTTGACGCTGCCAACTTCCGGAAACGGATACTCCAGAATCGTTTCCCAGCGAATTTTTCCCGGCAGCGCTGGATCATAGACGCCTGAAACCACGCCCGGATTACCTAACAACAGAATGAGCCGCTCCACACCGGTCACCTTGTCCCGATAGACTTCCATGTCGCGCGGAACCCAACGGATGCCGCCTGCATTCGCTCCATGACGCACGATGGTGTGATTCCACTCTCCCTTCTCATCATCGCGCACCCAGGCGGAAACCGCACCGCCACGTTCAAAGGTCGCGCCCGCCGCCATGACCAGCAGATTAACCGGCTCAGGCAACCGCTTGCCGTCTGCGCCATAAGTGAACGTCACCGACTTGAGGATGTTGCCCTTCATGTAGCGCAGGTCGTAACCGTTCGACTTGCCCATCTCCAGATCGACTTGCCAGGTCCCGCCGGACGAATCGAGACGAAGCACCTGGGCCGATTGCTTCTCGGCGTCTGGAGGAATAACCCAATGCGCGTCCATCCAATATCCGTTGGCCGCATACAGTTTCCCGCGATGCGACACGATGTGCATGATCTCGCTGCCGCCTGCATAGGCACCGTTTTCATCCCGGTAACCGGCGTCGTAGCTCAGCGACCAGCGAGCAGGTTCGTTTGCCAGGGAAACCGCTGTGGCCAGGACGATCGTAAGTACGGTAAGACATTGACAGGAAATTGGAGGCAGGAAGATCGGAGCAGAGTACATTCCTGCCGCCATCTTCCTGCCATATCGGTGTTGAAACTGCATTGCTCTGCAATTCCTCTCTATTTATCCGCCAGTCGCAGTTTGACGTACGCTGATAAGTCCCGTTCATCGAATTCATAAGACGAATACTGGGATGCCGTCGACACGCGAATACTATGTGGTTGGGACTCGGAGGCAATGACGCGTTTTGTTTCCGACCACGGTTCAATCGTAATCCTCAGCGGGCAGTCGGTGACGTGAATCGACTTCGTCATCTCTCCTCCGCTTTGTGAACGATCATATCGAATCGTCGACCATTGGGTTTCTGTCTTACCAGGCATCCGAATCGGCAGCCGGACTTCCATCCATTCCCAGTCGGTCGGCATGGTGTCATGCACGATAAGACGGTTGTCGGGAATCGAATACTCCAGCCCGGCGAGTCCTTCGAGGTAGAGCAACAGTTTTCCGGCGTTGAAATTTGAATACTGGTCGCCGAACAATTTGCCGCTGCGCGTATAGGCTTCCGGTGCGACCGGGATGTGCCACTCGGAATGGTAGTTGTAGTTCTCCAGGTGGTTGAGTGTCAGACGCCACGCGGGATCTCCCAGTCGCTGGCGAAACATGCCGTCAAGTGTGAAGTAAGCTGTATCGGGTGTGTGGCCGAACGAGTGGTCGACATCGGTGGCGAATTCCTTCATCGACTGTCGCGACATGGCGAGCGGGAAGGGATCGTCAAGAAAGCCCTTGTCTCGATCGAGTGCCCATGATTGGGTCATTTTCAGCGCGTACTCACGCGGAAAATGTTGCGATCGCATGTGCCAGAAACCGGTGGTCATCAGCATGCCGTTTGCTGGTCCAGCAAAGAAGTCTTGATGACCATTTGCCTGCCAGCGCTGGTTGAACCACGTTTGAATCTGTTCTAAATCGGCGGGAACGAGTTGTTCCCAGTGTTCGATATCCTCGACATGCCCTGTCAGTCGAGCCATCTCGCTGAGGGCTGCTGCGACCTCAAAGTGATTCGAGAAGAACGGGGAGATCCGTTCATAGAAGACCTCGCGAAAATAGCCCTCATAGCAGTCCTTCAGAAACGCGATGT
Organism: uncultured Planctomycetaceae bacterium; assembly: GCA_937919915.1. Taxonomy (GTDB): domain Bacteria; phylum Planctomycetota; class Planctomycetia; order Planctomycetales; family Planctomycetaceae; genus Fuerstiella. Next base: position 545 of record CALFOL010000698.1, on the reverse strand, counting down.
CGCCCGTGTGCTGATAGATCTGCCACGCTCCGAGCACATGCTCCGAAAGCTCGTTTCCATAAACTCCGGAGTGCCACGTCGTTCCCTTGTTGTCGGCCAGCGCGATCACGCCGTCGGGCGATTTGCGATAATGGCCGTTGCGAAACAAGTGCTTCCACGTCAGCACGTTCCCGTAGGCATAGTGCGGTTTGTTGTTCGTCCACGCTCCCACTCGAATCTGAAATGTCGCATCGTAACGGTGCATACCGAGGAAGTTGTTGACGGCGGTCTGCGTATGCGGTTCCATCTCCCAGCCATGCTGCACATCGACGTCGTACATCAAGTACAGCGACCACAGGTAATAGTAGATGTCCTCATGTCTTCGGTCCGAACAACGAAACCACGGGACTTCTTCGTTGAGCTGGCGATTCATTTCTCGAGTCTTCGCGAGCAACATCCCCTGTGGATCACTGAGTACGGAGGCTGAGTTTTCGAGTGCCTTCCTGGCGTCATCGTGCATCGCCCATACCAGCACGACACCGTCGGTGTCACAAGGAACGTCAAAC